>JASCXY010000079.1 GCA_030012235.1 Balneolaceae bacterium ANBcel3
CATGCTTCCGGATCAAAAACCCATACTGACGTTCAGTCATACACTGAGAAGCCGTTATAGTGAAACAGATAAGATGGGGGTGGTATACCACAGCCGCTATCTTGAATATTTTGAAGTCATCCGTACAGAGTTTATTCGTCAGGCTGGTCTTAGTTACAGAGAAATGGAGGACTCCGGTATCATGTTGCCGGTTTCCAATGTAGAAATGTCTTTTCGCAAACCGTTTTACTACGACGAGTTAATCGTTGGCACTTTATCCATATTTAATGAACCCGCGATTCGCCTCGTAACTTATTACGAACTGCGGGGTGCAGAGGAAACATCCGTTCGTGTTTCCGGAAAAGTTACGCTTGTTTTTGTGGGTGTTCAACATCGAAGGCCGGTACGCGCCCCTGTTTCTTTTTTAAATAAATTATATGAATATGCTAAAATGGCCGGATGAAGTAGAGCAGCTGGTCCGACTCTCTCTTAAGGAAGATATTGGAACAGGAGATATCACTACCCGTGCAATTTACACGGGCAAGGAATTAGGTAGTGCCCGGTTAATCGCTAAAGAAAACGGGATTATATGCGGACTGGATTTGGCGGAGTATATCGGTCAGGTTCAGGATGCAACCCTGGTGTTTAATAAATATGTGCGTGATGGAGAACCCGTTTCTGAAGGAACAGAGATTGCGGTTATTGAAGGTGACCTGGCCTCAATACTGAGTATAGAGAGGACTATTCTGAACTTTATGCAAAGGATGAGCGGCATTGCCACGCGGACATGTATGTATACGCGTAAGCTGGCATCTACACGTACCCGGATTTTGGATACCAGAAAAACCGTTCCCGGACATCGCTATCTGGATAAACTGGCGGTTCGGACGGGTGGTGGAACCAATCATCGGATGAGGCTGGATGATCGTTTTTTAATAAAAGAAAACCATATTCGAATGGCCGGAGGGATTAAGCAGGCGATATCCCGTTGTGTGAAGTATAAAAAGAAGAACGGCCTGGATGCCGGAATTGAGATTGAAGTTACCAATTCAGATGAATTGGAGCAGGTGCTATCTTGTGAGGGCGTCGACTATGTGATGCTGGATAATATGGGGCTTGATGAAATGAAGCAGGCTGTTGAGCGTATTAACGGACAGGTTTTTACCGAAGCTTCCGGAAATGTTACATTAGATAACCTTTCAGAAATCGCGGATACCGGTGTTGATTTCATCTCATCCGGAGCGCTTACGCATTCTGTTCGTGCACTCGATATTTCGTTACTTTTGGATCCATAGTTTTAGTTCGTATCGATTCATTCATAATGAAAACAGATTATCAGGTTCAGAGTTTTTACTTTTGGCTGGTTTTAGGCGTGCTGTTTTCTATTAACGTGCTTATTTGGGCGACTCCTTTATACGTTGAAAACATTCATGAATGGTTTTCATCCTGGCCCAAACAGCTTTTTTCAACGATATGTCATCAGCAAGTTGACCGGTCTTATCGTATTCAGGGGATTCCCTTAGCTGTTTGTGTCCGTTGCACCGGTTTTTTTGCCGGTGTTTTACTCTCATTTTTGTGTTTTTCTGTTTTCAAAGGGTTCGTTTCATCAGAAAAAAGCAAAAACATTCGAATCTTTTTGTATACTATGCTCGTATTAATGATGGATTGGGTGGCCAATCTTTTCCAATTATGGCAAACACCCGAGCATATACGAATGCTTACTGGATTTTCATGGGGTGGTGCAGCGGGGATATGCCTTGTTTTTGCACTGCTAAAAAAGAAATAAAAAATAGAGGTGGATGATGGAATCAGAAAAAAGTATGCTTAAGCCGGTCCTGATGACGGGTTTGATATTTGGATTTGTACTGTTTCTTGTAGGGATATTGGCCGGTTATTATATCATTTCCAAAGAACCGACAGGCCGTTTTTTTATGGTTACTTTTTTAACAGTGGGCCCCACATGCCTGATCGCTTTGTTTATCTCCTTTTTTGCCGTCAAAAGCTATGTTAAAGAAAACGGCCCCGAGATGACTCTTGGAAAAGGAGCTATAATAGGTCTGTCTGCGGCGGCAATTGCTGCAGCGGTTTCAGTAGTTTTCATGTTTATATGGCCAATGATTGACAGCTCTTACCTGGAGAACTATTATAGTGCATTGATAGCAGAAACTGAAATCACCACTGCTTTACCACCAGAGATGAGAGAACCGATGATTGATGCCTATTATGAAGAGATGCGGTCTTCAAATAGTATCACAAGTTTTCTTAGTAATTTAGTGTCCAGTGTGTTTATGCTCAGCCTCTTAAATGCGATTACCGGCTTAATTGCAGCTAAAATATTCGGAACCAGACCGGTTGAAACTCTTTAATAGCCATGCGCTGGAATACGTTTAAAGTGTATTTTTTCTCGCGGTATGAATGTCTCCTATAGCGAACCCCAAGATTATTTACCACTGATCGAAAGAAGCTGGACAGAACGGAATGGCATTCCTCACTGGCTGGTTGGAATTGTGTGGCTGGTAATTGCTTTTATTTTATTCCAGGCAATTGCGACTGTTGTTCTTGTCGGGCTTGTGATGGCAACGGAGGATTTTTCCCTTGAAATGCTAATGGATATAGCTTTTGGGAACCGGATCGATTTGTTTTTATGGGCAAATTCATCCGGCCAGCTGGTTGGGCTTTTGCTTGCAACATGGATAGTAGCCCATATATCAACGAAAGGGTCTGTTGCATCCTTTATGCGGTTTAATGTACATCACCACACACTGAAGGTTATTGGCCTTACGGTCTTGCTGATGATTGCCGTTCAGCCTCTTATCGTATTATTCAGCTGGATCAATCAGTTCTACCCGTTTTCCGAGTCCTATCTGGCGTATGAAGAGCAGGCTCTGGAAATGATCAAGCAGATGCTTACCGTTGACGGGATTGTTTTCATGGCCTTACTTCATGTTGGTCTTGTGCCGTCTGTTTGTGAGGAAGTTCTTTTCAGGGGATATTTACAACGGTTGTTTGAAAAATCATGGGGACCTGCTGCTGCTATTATTGTTACCGGGCTGTTATTCGGGTTCTTCCATATCCGTTTAACGCAGCTGCTTCCTTTGGCACTCATCGGAATTCTTCTGGGATGGCTTGTGTGGAGATCAAACAGTATTTATCCGGGCATGGTGGCTCATTTAGTCAATAACGGTGGTACCGTTGTGGTTTCGGCACTTTATCCGGCATATGTTTTTGATCAATACGACTCCACTGAACTTCCGGAGCCCTGGTTATTGTTGGTTAGTATAGGTTCTACTGCTATATTAATATATATGATCCATCAATTAACCAGGAAGGAGTAACCTATGTTTAATAAACCATTTAAGCCGGATCAAATTGAAGACTGGGCATGCATTTATCAGACCGGTGTGGAAAGTGAAGCACAACTGGTGAAGGGGTTTCTGTCGGATCGTGAGATCAATTGTCAGATTTTGTCGAAAAAGGACAATCCCTTTTCAGTGAATTTTGGAGATCTCTCCGAAATTTTTCTTTATGTACCGGAGGCAGAAAAAGAGAAAGCTGAAGAAGCTTTAAAAGAATGGAAAGAGGGATCGCTTGATTCGGAAAGCGAAGATCTTGATGAGTGAAAGTACTCGATTATATCGCCAGAAAGCACGTATAAGAGATACAGAGAGGTGATGTGTGTCTGAATTGGGGAAAAGAGTACTTTCGGCCATAATTGCCGCACCGCTTTTTTTAGCGGTTACCTGGTTAGGAGGGTGGTACTTTTGGGTGCTTATAGCTGTTATTACCGTAATTATTCAGTATGAAATTAATATCATGCTGGAAAAACAGGAAATCAAAGCCTGGATGCCCGGGGTTATCACTCTTTCTTTTCCTATACTCCTTATACCTGTCTTTCCGGAAGGAGCCTGGATGCTTTTTTTGTCTGGATTGCTGTTGGTTTTTATCCTTGAAACCTTCCGCTCCGGGAACAGGGGGTGGACACAACTGGCGCCAACCATAATGCTTGGAGTAACCATACCCGCATTGTTTTCTGGATTGATTCTGATCAGAAATACGGGAGAATCAAACGAAGGACTTATTCTGACATTTGCCTTACTCTTTATGGTGTGGGCAAACGATGTGTTTGCTTACTTTGGTGGAAAGCTCACCGGAAAACACAAATTGGCCCCATCGATCAGTCCAAATAAAACGGTTGAAGGTTTTCTGTGGGGACTTGCAGGTAGTATAATGGTCGTTGTGTTTTTTAAGCTGGCCGTTCACGGATTTCCACTGGCATGGGCAGGTACTATTCTTTTTGCGTTTCTAACAGGATGTGCGGGTCCCGCCGGTGATCTGGCCGAAAGCAAACTAAAAAGAGCTGCCGGAATTAAAGATTCATCGAATGTGTTACCCGGTCATGGTGGTTTTTATGACCGTTTTGACGCTGTCCTTTTTTCTGCTCCGGCAGCGGCGGTTTTTATCTATGTCACACAGATGATTTCTGTATTCTGACTTTTCATTAAGCACATCGGTTTATATGCAGGCCATTTTATTTGGAGGTACCGGATTTATTGGCAGAAACCTGGCGCAAAGATTGGCAGGGATCGGGTATAAGATTACTATTGTCAGCCGTAATCCTGAAAAGCATACCTCGGAGGCTTTTTCTGACTCTGGAGCAATAACGTTGGTGCACCTCCGGGAAGACATGACGGAAGACATAGATGGTAATGATATTGTCATTAATCTGGCGGGCGAAAGCCTGTTCGGGAAAAGATGGACATCAGGAGTAAAGGAACGCTTGTACAAAAGCCGCATAGAAACTACCCGAAAAATTGTACACTGGATGAGTAATACCAGAAAAAAGCCGGGTTTGTTTATTTCATCATCTGCGGTCGGATACTATGGTGATACCGGAAGCAGGTCTGTGGACGAGGGGGCTTCATCAGGAACGGGTTTTTTAGCAAATATTTGTAAAGACTGGGAAAAGGCAGCTCTGGATGCAGAAAAGGACGAAATACGGGTTGTGATTCCAAGAACGGGCATTGTTCTGGGAATAGACGGAGGTGCCCTTGCTACCATGTCTCCGGCTTTCAAATGGGGACTGGGAGCCACTATCGGGCCTGGTAGTCAATATTTCCCATGGATCCACATGGATGATTATTGCGAATCCATTATCTACGCTATCGGGCATAAGGAATTTCAAGGTCCTTTCAATGCAAGTGGACCACAACCAGTAACCATGAACGTTTTTACCCGTTCTTTGGGAAAGTTAATGCGACGACCGGCAATTTTTTATATACCGGCCTGGTTCCTCAAGGGGGTACTTGGAGAGGCTTCTACCATGCTGACACAAAGTTCGTTTGTGATCCCTCAAAAGTTGACAAAATCCGGTTTTGAGTTCAAGTATCCTGAGTTAAAGATGGCGTTAAAGCAGATATTGGCAGAATAAGAGGGATATGTGTGACTTGATACCGACGAAAGTTATTACTTCGGTAACGGTTGATCTGATCTTAAAAGAACTATTGCTTTCTGAACGACCAGCAACGTACTCCATCCCTGGTTTGTGCTACCAATTCCAAATCCCCGTTAACCAGAATATCCATAAAGACAGGGAAGTGCATAGACGCAGTCGGCAAAGGTTCAATTCGCTCTCCACTGGCAATATTCCAGGCAAATAACCGGCCTGCGGATGAAGTTGAAATCAATTCTGGTGATCCGTTGCCATTGATATCAGTTATAATAGGCCTTGAATTTCTGGATGAAGACTGCCCCATATTCTTACTCATTCTCAAAGCGCCGTCATGGTTGAAAAGAAATAGATTCCCGTTGAGGTTCTGCAACGCAATGATGGGTTCTTGTCTCAGGGTTCCGGTTTGATCCGGTACACGTGCATTCTGGAGCAGCGGGGCTTTTGTGATCGGTGAATTGCCTACATAGATTTTTCTGACATAAAGATCCGAAGGATAGCGTGAAGATTCATCTTCCTGAAGGTCGTTGTCTTCTGACAGGTCGGTAACTGGATCATCCGAAACAACAAGAGAGTCCTGAAAAAACGGTTCTCTTCCAATGGCGTAAAGATGACCATCTGAAGCGCCGGCAAGAATGTGATTATTATGAAACGTTATTTCGCCGAACTCAGATTCAATGAAGACAGGATAATGTTCCCGCCGTTCTCCATAAGGAGAAAAGGCAAACAGGGCATTTCCGGCAGTCACCCATACGGAACGATCGTTATGGATGGTATGGAACAAAGGTTGGTTTCGAATGGGGACATTCACTTCCTGTGGCCATCCGCTCACGTTGTTCCCGCGTTGATTAAGGACATGGAGTTTTCGGTCTGCTGTTGCGACAATAAGTTCCGGTTGTCCGTTTCTGACAACGTCGGCAACCGTTACAGGTGCCGTTATTTCTTCTTCAAGGACGATGGGAAAATTGGGGAGGGGGATTCCCCTCATATTCCATCCATAGATTTTATTCCCTGCGGCCTGAAGGACAGCGTATTGATTATTGCCATACCAGTCGTAAATAATAGGAGAACCAACAGGGCGGTCATTCGCCGTGGAAACTTCCAGAAACCCGGTACCGTCCGATGCAATACCAAATACATTGTTTCGTGTTGTTGCCACAAATATTTCCTTTCTTGCCCCCCCGAGTGCATTTGTAATACGAGGTTCTCCTGTTAGTGCTTGTCCCTGTCCAATGGAGTAGGTCCACAAATCACGAATAGGTTCTGTTCGATCCTGCAAGGTATATGAGTCTGCCTGCAGTCGGAAATCGGTGGCTTCATGTATCAGGCTGACGGTAAGAATTTCAGAGTATCCCATCAGAAAAGAGGCATGATTCAATGGATGTAGGTAGGGATCCAGATAGTTAAGTAATGCCGGGCTTTTAACATACAACCAACTGCTAAGCTCCTGAGGATGCCTTGCTTTGATATTCAAGTATTCATCATCATAATATAAAACGGCACGTCGTCGCCGATCCTGAGTTACACGCCTGGCAAGACCCGCTCTTCGGGTAACAATGACAGATTCTCCGGAGCGAATGAAATAAAAATCTGAAAACCGGCCGGTTGGGTCACCAAAAAGATATGCAAGCTGAGTGCTGTTGGCAAAAAACAGGTCATTTTGCTTTTCTATCAGTTCTTGATCAGCAAGCTCACTCATAAGTTGCTCAAATCGGTCAGGCTGTGCCATACGCCGTATAAACATATGTTCTCCGGTAGAAAGAAATCCACTGGCTTCAAAAGCCACAAAAGCTGTTTCATCAGAAAACGTCTGAGAAATATCACGATACAGACTTTGATTAGCCGTTAACACAGAATCAAGAGGCCCGATGCTTTCCAAACCCGATGAAGGCAATGCAGGTGAAGGTGAGTGGAAAATATGCAATAAGGCGGCATCTTCAGGAACATAGCGTTCCAGTGTTTGACTTTGTGGAGACGAGGCCAGTGTCTCAACAAATGCAGAAGCATTTGAGTGATCAAAGGGAACAAGTCCCTGAATGGACCATAAAAACTGTGGGTCGTCCTCGTATTCATTGTTGAAAGATAAAGCAGCAGGCCCCGTTCCGGATAGAATATTTTGAAAACGTGGATGGTAGCGGGGTGCACCGAGAAGTGCAATCCAGTTTTCCAGAGAAGGTGTATTAACAATCAAATTGGATTGGCTCAGCTCTCTTTCAGAAAAATTAAATAAGCTGGTATCCGAGTAATAGTTTTCAATCCCCTTTTCAATGGCTGAACTGTTTTTGCTCAAGAGGATCCATGGACCGGCCTGAGCGGAAAAAAACGTCTGCTGTTCCAGGTGTAGCCGATAAATAGTATGTCTGTCGAATCGGTAGCTGTTTTCGGCAAAAGGCTTTTCGAAGTTCCGGGCAATAGGCTGTATACCGGTTCCGGGGTCTTTAAGGATAAAAAGAGGTTCCAGGGTTGTCGGCAATGCAGGAAACAATGCAGTAGCTTTAATCTCTGCAAGTTGGTTGACTCCGGACAATATATCCGAAAGGCCGTCCATTCTGAAAGTGGCAATTTCCTGCAAAGCGGCAACATCAGGATCGCTGATAAGTTGCTGAAAATCCGTATTATGATGTACAAAGACTAATGGGCTTTCCGCGGGGATGGTTTTAGTCCATGGCTGGTCTTCTTCTCCATCCGAACAGGCCGAAACGGCCCATAGAAAACCGAATAATGCAGTAAGAATAAACCGTTTAGTAACAGACATAGTGTTAGTTATATGTAATACCTGGTCACAGGGTTCGTTTAAAACGTAGTATCCGACCATAAAATATGATTTTTTGAATGAGTTTTTTGAATCCATTATTATTTATTGCACTGGCTGCGGCTGCTATACCTGTGATTATTCATTTAATACAGTTTCACCGGCCTCAAAAGATCTTTTTTTCAACCCTGGTTTTTTTTCAGGATCTACAAAAAACTACGATCCGTCGCTTAAACCTGAAGCGGTATGTGTTACTTGCGATGCGCATTCTGGCCATAAGTATGCTTGCACTGGTTCTTGCTCGGCCCTTTCTGCAATCTGAACTTGCCGGAAGAATGGGTGGTCATAACCAACATGCAATTATTGCCATTATGGTGGATAACGGCCCCAGTTTATACCAAATTGATGAAAGCGGGCCTTACATGGAACAAAGTAAGCGTGCTGCACTGGAAATAGTACGTCAGGCGTCTGACGAATCCCGCTTCCTGATCAATACTACACATGGATTTGATGATGCCGGTCGTATCATGCGAAAAGCGGAAGCAAAGCGGGTAATAGAACAAATTGAAGTGGTTAACCGTGGAGCTTATCCGGCAGAAGCACTACGTTTTTTATATCAGCGCATGGAGGATGAGCCTGGCCTGGACGGAAGAATCTACTGGATAACCGATGGCCGGCAAACACAACTCGAAAAAATGACCGATCGGGTTTCTCCGGAGTTTTTTGATGAAAGGCCATATCCACTTACGGTAGTACGGGTTGGTGAAGATAGTTTTCAGAATATGGGGATATCATCCATTCAAACCGGACAGACGTTGTCAGGAGTGGGGGTATCCTCTACCATTGAAGTAAACGTTAAAAACTACGGTGATCAAGCGATTCATCAGGCTTATTTGAGTCTGGAAATTGAAGAAGATCGCATTGGACAATATGAATTTTCGCTTGAACCGGGTGAAGAATCCGGGTTTTTATTTGATGTCATTCCCGAGCAGTCCGGCACGATTAAAGGAAGAGCTATTTTGGAGGGCGGGCTTTACACCTTTGACCATGTTCGTTACCTGGCACTGGAAGTTCCGGAACAGAGGAGGATTCTTGTTGTAACAGACCGTGGAGAAGATGGCTCCAGGATGTCCTATCTTGTACCGGCGGTAAGGGCTATATCGGAGACGATGGCAGGCATGGAGTCGGTTCATATAGATGTTTCCGATCTCAGGGACGAAGTCTTATCTGAGTATCATGCTATGATTATGGATGGAGTTCGCCGGATCCCGGAATATATCCAACCGGAACTGATTGAATTTATCCAGCAGGGAAGAAGCCTGCTTTTGCTTCCATCCGAACAGTCAAGTCCGGATAGCTACAATTACTTTCTCAGTCAGCTGCAAGGGGGAGCATTTACAGGAATGCGAGGTTCCTATGGCCGCTTTAACGAAATTGCTACTTTGGAAACCTTCCAGGAAGGACATGAGCTAACGGATGGATTGTTTTTGGATGAAGAGGAGAACATTCGGGTGGATATGCCGGCGCTATATCATTATTGGATGTATGATCAGGCGGAAGCCCCGGGACGTACCATATTGAGATCCAACTTGAATGAGCCGTTGCTGATGGAACATCGATTTGGAGACGGGCTCGTTTTGGTGTCCGCGTTTGGTTTTAGTCCCGGTTGGTCAAATATCAGTATAAAACCCATCTATTCCCCTATTCTTTACCGCATAATTCGTCATGTGGTATCCTGGGAGTACGGGGATCTTCGTAAACATACTCTTGGATCGCCGTTTGAACGCTACCTTGCTTCAGGGGGTACACAGTTTATACTCAAACTGAACGAAGATGAGTACTATCCGGAAGTTCAACTGAGTGCCCGGGGAGCCCGTCTTTCCTATCCTGGAGTAGAATGGGAGCCGGGATGGCTGCACATAGAAAATGAAGATATGCGACATATCATTGCAATTAATCAGGATATATCGGAATCCGATTTTCGTTCGTTATCTAATGAGGAGATTCAAAATATCTTGATATCCTCTGAAGTCCCTGCAGCAGGTGTTCTTTCTGTTTCCGGTTTAAATGAAGCAGAATTGAAGTCAGCTGTGACATCAGCGAGTTTTGGCAGAGAAATATGGACCTTTTTTATCTGGCTGGCACTTGCTTTTCTGGTTTTGGAATGCATTATTTCTATTGGGCACAAAAATAAGCCGTCGACAGTTGATTAATCTTTTAGCGTATGACCTATTTTTCTACCATTCATCTTATTATCCTGGGATTTTTTTTAATAGGGATGACAGTACTATCCATTGTTACGATTGGCAATGTATTACGGCTTCGAAATGTTAAAATGAGTTGGAAGTCCGGGAAATTATTCGGCTATCCCATTTTTTCGACCATATTTTTGCTTTTTTCTCTGGCAATGACTTTTCTGGTGACCGTTTACGGAGAAGCCGGATGGCTGTATCCTTCTCTGGCCTACAACATGATTGGTGTGAGTTGGTTTGTGACAAGCATGTTTGTGTCAAAGCGCTATATCACGGATTACGGAATTGTAAAAAACATCAATGATCCATCCAAGACAGTGGCATGGACCCGCATAACGGACTATGTAGAAAAAAAATCCGGTAACCGCACGATGTACGTATTTTTTTATCCGGATTATGTGAATCAGGAATCAAGAGGGCATATTCGTCTGGACTTGATGGTTCCTTCAGGAAGACGTACTGAGTTTGAGCGGGTTATTCATCATAAACTCGGAAGAAAATTCAGGCTAGGCTCCTATCAAAGTAAAAGCATTGAACAACTCAAGTAAAGTTGGCTTTTCAATGATCGCTTGGTATCTTTTTTGCTAAGTGATATGCTCAAAACGACAACATAAATCTATATACCATCTTTGAACAACGATCTTCAAACCAACATTAACGAAAAAGAAAAAGTAGTACTTGTAGGCATCTACGGGCAGGATATTGAAAAAAAACAGGCCGAAGAATATTTATCAGAGCTCGAACTTTTAACCGATACGGCCGGCGGAATTGCCGTTGACAAGGTGTTACAGCATAAAGGACGGCCGGATGTGAGTACCTACATCGGAAAGGGAAAACTGGCTGAAGTTAAACAGCGAATAAAACAACACAAAGCAGACGTTGTAATATTTGATGATGATTTGTCGCCGACCCAGGCGAGAAACATTGAAAAAGCAACTGAAACCAAAGTATTAGACCGAAGCGGACTTATCCTTGATATTTTTGCTTCGCGTGCTAAAACCTCGGCTGCAAAAACACAGGTTGAACTGGC
>JASCXY010000008.1 GCA_030012235.1 Balneolaceae bacterium ANBcel3
ATATGAAACTTCTTATTACCGGCGGTGCCGGATTCATCGGTTCAAATCTTATTCTTTATCTTCTGGCTCACCGGAAGGATCTGACGGTGCTGAATCTTGACAAGCTCACCTATGCCTCTGATCTGGGATATCTTGAATCGGTAAAAAAACATCCTTCTTACCGGTTTGTACAGGCCGATTTGGTAGATCGTATGGCCGTCAGGGACGTCATCAGGGATTTTGAACCGGATGCCGTTATGCATCTTGCGGCCGAATCACATGTAGATAATTCGATCAAGGGGCCGGAGCCGTTCGTAATGTCCAATGTAGTAGGCACCTTTAACCTGCTCGAAGAATGCAGAAATCTTTGGAAAGAAGACCCCGAAACGGAACGTTCACGGCGTTTTCTGCATGTCTCTACCGATGAGGTATACGGGTCGCTTCCATCGGGTGGATATTTTACGGAAAAAACAGCGTATGCTCCAAATTCGCCCTATTCTGCAAGTAAGGCCGGGAGTGATTTTTTAGTACGTTCGTATAACAAGACGTTTGGAATGAATGTGGTTACCACTAATTGTTCCAATAACTTCGGTCCGCATCAGCATGATGAGAAACTGATCCCGACGGTAATTCGCAAGGCATTGTCCCATAGTGAAATACCCGTATATGGAAAAGGGGACAATGTTAGAGACTGGCTATATGTTACAGATCATTGCCAGGGGCTTTTGGATGTTTTTGAAAAAGGGCGGGCTGGAGAAACCTATCTGATCGGGGGCCGGAATGAGTGGAAAAATATCGATGTGGTTCGCCTGATTTGTGATATATTGAACAGTCTTACTGCAGAAGGTCCCGGCGGTGATTATAATAACCTGATCACCTTTGTAACCGATCGTGCCGGACATGATTTCAGATATGCCATTAATCCGTCAAAAATGGAGCAGGAATTGGGATGGAAGCCTCAGATGAAGTTTGAGGAGCAACTCAGGAAGACTGTCGAATGGTATGTTCAGCGATATCGTCATGACCGTAAATAACTACGAAAAACACTCTTTTTAGATATTGAATATGGCAAGAAGATACTGGTTAATGAAGTCAGAGCCGGATGCATTCAGTATGGATGATCTGATCGCATCGGATCAGCAAACGGCTCCCTGGGATGGGGTGCGGAATTATCAGGCGAGAAATTTTATGCGGGATGAGATGAAACCGGGCGATGGAGTCTTTTTTTATCACTCCAGGACTCAACCACTGGTGATTGCCGGAACCATGGAAGTTTCGAGTAAACCCTACCCGGATCCCACGCAGTTCGATCCGGATTCAAAGTATTTTGATGCCAAAAGCTCTAAAGAACAACCACGCTGGTTTCTGGTTGATGTTACTTTTACCGCGAAATTTGAGCCGCCGATTACCCGTGACCAGTTAAAACAGACTCCCGGACTTGAGGACATGATGGTGCTGCAAAAAGGAAGCCGTCTCTCTATTCAACCCGTCACGGAGCAGGAGTGGATCATTATCCATCAGCTTGCCGGAAAGGATCCGAAATAACTTTGGTGCATGTAAACTTATCATGAAAAAAGAAGAACAACTCAGTATTCGAACCCGCGGCATTTTGCCCATACAGTACATAAAAACACTGTGCCGTTTCGGTATTATCCGATCCGAAGATTCTTTTCCCATTCAGGAAAATCAGTTCCAGCCGAATTCCATGGATTTGAGGCTGGGAACTACGGCCTATCGGGTGAGATGCAGCTTCCTTCCGGAGAATGAAACGGTGGAAAGTAAAATTCAGAAGCTTGCCCTGCATTCGATAGACCTGGAAAACGGGGCGGTTTTGGAACAAAACTGTACGTACATCATCCCCCTCCTTGAAAGACTTCATTTGCCGTTGACCGGCCGGATGATTCCGTCTCAAACACAAGTTGGGCAGAATTATAAAAAACAAGATGCAGGAAAAGTCGAACCGTTTTTTGACCCTCAGGTGGAGGGAACCCTGTTGACAGAAGAGCCGCTTACAGCAAAAGCCAATCCAAAAAGCAGTACAGGCCGGCTGGATATTTTCACACGGCTCATTACCGATTATTCACACCGGTTCGAAGAGATTGCGGCCGGATACCGGGGACGGTTGTATCTTGAAGTCGTGCCCAAGTCTTTTCCCGTGCGGGTTAAAACCGGTCAGAGGCTTAACCAGTTGAGAATGCGTCATGGTGTTTCTGTGATCGGCGACCAGGATATTCTGCATACCCATCTCAAAGACCCCATTTTGTTTGATGAATCGGGAAAGCCGTTACCTGTTGATACTCTTAATGTAAAAGACGGGCTCTTTATGCGGGTCAGCCTTGAAGGAAACGAGCACGGCATTGTCGGTTATAAAGCGAAGAAACATGGGGATTTGATCGACCTTGAACTCACGGATCATTATTCGATCCGGGACTTCTGGGATCCGATTTATGCCCGGGAGGATGATTACATGATCCTGGAACCGGAAGCCTTTTATATTTTTTCCTCCAAAGAACGATGCCGAATTCCGGGCCATCTTGCAGCGGAAATGGTACCCTATGACACCGGATCAGGAGAGCTGAGAACCCATTATGCCGGTTTTTTTGACAGTGGCTTTGGCGGAAATATCAAAGACGGAGGGGCAAAAGCGGTACTGGAAGTACGTTCTCATGATGTCCCTTTTCTGGTGGAAGACGGGCAGACCTTTTTCCGGATGGTTTTTGAACCTAATACAGAGATTCCGGATGTGATATATGGTAAGAATCTGAAAAGTAATTATCAGGGACAGGCACTGAAACTGGGGAAGCATTTTAAAGATTGATCTCTGTGAACGAAATGGACAGCCATTTTCTGTTTTATGTGGAGCCGGAGTCTGTATCGGGCAATACGGTTACATTCTCTGAACATGAGGTGCACCACATGTCCAGGGTGCTTCGGAAGAAAGAGGGGGATGGGATTCTGGTAACCAATGGCTGCGGATATCGTTTTGAAGTTATCCTTCAGCGTATTGAAAAGAAAAGAGCGACCGGTATTATTCAGAAAGCCGAAAAGCTTTCGGTGGGGAGGCACATAACACTCGCGATGGGGGTTATCAGACAGAAAGACCGCCTGGAATATGCCATTGAAAAAGCGGTAGAACTGGGGGTTTCCAGAATACTGCTTGTTCATTCGGAGTTTGCAGGAAAGGTGCGTGTAAAAGAGGCCCGCATCGAAGGAGCCATTCTCTCGGCAATGAAGCAGAGTGGAAGGTGCTATAAACCGGAATGGGGAGTTTCGTCCAGTTTTCAGGAGGCCATAGAGGCCTGGATGAAAAAGGATGATCTTCTTTATTATGGGGAAATGGAGGGGGAGCACCCGATGACCCTGACCCGGGAAAATGTACCGGCGTTTCTTGTAATTGGCCCCGAGGGCGGGTTATCCGGGAATGAAGTACACTATCTTAAAGAGTCTGGCGGGCATCCCGTTCGATTAGGCAGCGCCCGCTTGCGCGCCGAAACGGCCGTCTGTGCCATGATGGCTTTTGCAGCAATGACGCAGGAGCGATAAATCCAGTAGCATAGATTAGAAGCGGTCTTCTGTATTTCGCAAAACCGGAACATTAAGCTTCTTCAGGTGCAGGAATCCTATTCGGACAAGGGGTTTGCATGGAGATCAAAAAAAAACTCACTATATGAGAACATATAGTGAGTTTTAAAAAACGGTTCTATAAGGTTTTCCGGGGTGTCCGGTTCTACCATTCGATGACCCCTGCCTGGCCTCTGAGTGCTTTCAACTCTTTAACATTCAGCCACAACTCCATTGCTTCCCGAACCATAAAGTCTACTTCGTCATTGAACACCGGGTAGAAATACTCATTTCCCCAGACTTGTCGGGCAAGGTCGGCTTTCATGTAACCCAGTGTGACAGGAAGCTGACGTTCATAATCTTCAGGGTTGAGATAAAGGGTGTCTTCTTCGAAGTTTGCGGTTGATACCGTGTCGCTTACTACAAGGCCTCGTTCTGTAACTCGGTCAACAAACTCATCAACAAAAGTGTCCGGCCATACATAGTCTGCCCGGAAGTCATCAAACCGATCAAGCCACTCATCACGGAATGCTTCCCCTTCTTCATCGATAAATTCCCTTACAAGCGATGAGCCAATAAGATTTCTGCGCATAAGCACAAAGAGTTCATTACTCATATCCAGATCCACAATATGATCAGGCACTACACCACCGCCACCGAAAATTTCCCGTCCGGCACTGGTCTTATATCGAAGGGAATCGGGAACATTGCTGATAAACTGGTTTACATCACCGGAGGCGCTGTCCTCTCTGGAAAAAATTTCAAGAGCATACTTTTCCCTTCCATCTCTGAAAGGCTTTTGAATCTCGCGTCCACTTGGAGTGAGATATCGCGAGATCGTGATACGGATGTTACTTTTATCCGGCAATTCATACTGCTGCTGGACCAGTCCTTTTCCAAATGTCCGCCGTCCCACGACAAGCCCGCGGTCATGGTCCTGTACGGCACCACTCACAATTTCACTACCCGAGGCCGATCCTTCATCCACCAGCACAATCAGCGGAAGGTCTTTATAGGGACCGTTATAGCGGGCGCGGTACTCTGAAGTAAATCGGGAGTGCCGGCTTTGCGTAGCTACAAGTCGGGTTCCACGCGGGAAGAAGTCGTTGGTCACGCGCACGGCCTGATCAAGATATCCGCCGGGGTTGCTTCGCAGATCCAAAATAAGTCGCTCCATGTCACTCTCAAGGAGCGATTCCATAGCGCTGGTGAACTCATCGTGAGTGGTTGCCGCAAAACGATTCATTCGAATATAGCCGGTGACATCATCCAGCATATAAGAACTGTCGATGGTATACAGTGGAATTTCGTCCCGGGTGATATCAAAATCGAGTAACTGTCGGTGCCCCGGACGCATAATTCCAACAGAAACAACCGTTCCCTTAGGTCCGCGAAGATTTCTGACCACTTCCTGCTCACTAAAGCCTACCGAAGACTCTCCGTTGATTTGTACAATACGGTCACCTGAGCGTATACCCAGCTGGTCACTGGGACCATTAGAAATGGCCGATATCACTGTTATGGTGTCATCGATTACCTGAAACTGGATTCCGATGCCTTCAAAACGGCCGCTAAATTGATCCTGAATTTCTTCGCTGGTTTCCGGTTTGATATATACAGAATGCGGGTCCAATGGATAGAACATGGCTATGATCGCATCCTCTGTGCGCTTATCCATGTCTTCTTCCACCTCTGAATTGTTTTTCAGATAGAGGTACGCTTTTTCAAATTTCGAAACCGATTGACGCAAATTGGTCACATCTATATCCGAAAACAGAGTATCCAGCGGTGTTCCTTCGATCACCAGCGTGGTATCTTCCACGTTTTTTACCAAGCCCCTGATGCTATTCTTAAATAGATCCTCAATCGCAATTTCATCCACATGATTTTGAATAATGCGTTGCTGTACCTCGGCATATTTCCGAAGATTGACATCGGTTGAATTGGATCTCGCCAGGACGGGGTCTATACCGGAGGTATAGAGTGCTACGAGAATAAAAAGGGTTAAAATAGAGGGAGTTATCAGTTTTTTAAGACTCATTATCAGGAAACTCTGTTTATGGGTACTTAGTACGATTCATTCAGATAACGATTCTGTTGAAGCATTGTTATCTCCGGGAGATGTATTCGTTCAACAACAGAACTATGTTAAAGATTCGATTATCGGGCTTAAAAAGCAATTACAAGATATAATGGCTCAGGTCTTTGTTTTTGGTAAGCTTTTCCAGCTGCCGGTCTACATAGGATTTATCGATGGTTATTGCTCCGCTTTTAATATCATCCGGGATGGCAAACTGCAGTTCTTCAAGAACCGAAGATAAAATAGTATGAAGCCTTCTGGCACCAATGTTTTCTACGGATGCATTCACCTCTGCAGCTACCTTGGCAATTTCACGGATAGCGTCATCCGAAAAATCCAGGTCTACCTGCTCGCTTTTGAGCATGGCTATATATTGTTTTGTCAGGGCATTTTTGGGCCGGGTCAAAATGTTATAGAAATCCTCCTCTGTCAAAGAGTTCATTTCGACACGAATTGGAAACCGCCCTTGTAATTCGGGGATTAAGTCCGATGGTTTTGCCGTATGAAAAGCACCTGATGCGATAAAGAGAATGTGGTCCGTTTTGACCATGCCATATTTTGTAGAAACATTAGAGCCTTCAACAATAGGAAGCATATCTCTTTGAACTCCCTGTCGGCTCACATCCGGGCCACCACGTCCATCACCGGAAGAACCTGTTGCTACTTTGTCAATTTCATCGATAAAAACGATGCCCGAATTTTGCACCCGTTTTAGTGCTTCCTGAACAGCCGCGTCATCGTCGATCAGTTTTTCAGACTCTTCGCTTAAAAGAATCGGGCGGGCATCTTTAATTTTCATCTGCCGCTTTTTGCCTTTTCCACGGGTAAGAGAACCCAGCATGTCCTGGATATTCATTCCCATGTCTTCCATGCCGGTTGCTCCGAAAATCTGCATCATGGGGTTCTGGCCGGTTGGTTGAACAAAAATTTCAACGTTGCGGTCTTCAAGTTCACCGTTACGCAGCTTTTCACGAAACTTCTCGCGGGTTCGGTGGTTCAGGTCGCTGTCTGAAGCCGTTGCCGGATCAAAAGCCGCATCGTCGTGTTGCTGAAAGCCCGGCCGCTTCTCCGGTGTGGATTTTCGAACAGGCGGGATAAGCAAGTCGAGAAGACGCTCTTCTACCTGCTCGCTGGCTTTTTCACGTACATGTTCCTGCATTTCAGATTTAACCATGGAAACACCGATATCGGTAAGATCCCGGATCATGGATTCCACGTCACGTCCCACATACCCTACTTCCGTATACTTGGAAGCTTCCACTTTGATAAAAGGGGCTTTTGCAAGACGTGCAAGCCTGCGGGCAATCTCTGTTTTCCCGACACCGGTAGGACCAATCATGATGATGTTGTTCGGAACAATCTCTTCCCGGATGGACTCATCGGCATGAAGCCGGCGCCATCGGTTTCTCAGTGCGATAGCTACCGATTTTTTTGCTTCACCCTGTCCAATAATGTAGGTATCCAGAGCTTCAACAATTTGTCGGGGGGTTAAGGCTTCTTCGGCTATGTTTTGCTTCAAATTACTCAAGTTCCAGAAGGGTTAAATGGTGATTGGTGTAAATACAGATATCAGCTGCGATGTGAAGCGCATTTTCAACCATTTCCTTTGCAGAAAGAGATGGTGCACTTTGTTTCATGGCTTTAGCAGCAGCAAGGGCATACGATCCGCCGCTTCCAATGGCAAGAATATGGTCATCAGGTTCAATTACATCTCCCTGCCCGGAAATGAGCAATCCTTTTTCCTTATTCATGACGACCAAAAGTGCTTCCAGTTTACGGAGATATCGGTCGCTTCTCCAATCTTTCGCCAGTTCAACGGCGGCTCTTTCAATGCTGCCGTTATATTGGTTCAGCTTATCCTCAAAGCGTTCAAACAAAGTAAAAGCATCGGCAGTAGAACCGGCAAAGCCGGCCAGTACCTGCTTGTTATACAGATAGCGTACTTTCTGAACACTTGCTTTCATGACGACTTTATCAAGCGTAGCCTGTCCGTCGCCGCCAATACAGGCTTTACCGTCGTGAATAATGCCTACGACGGTGGTTGCATCTAACTTAAATGACATATAAACGTTTGTTAATCTGAGATATTCGTATTCTTTTCTTTCTCTTTTTCTTCGGAATCTGCAGGAAGAGAGGCATCACGGGCAGGTTCCCGGTCGTCAGAGGGTGCATCCGGAGCTGTTTCAGCCTGACGTTCTTTTTCCTGTTCTTTCTCTTTACGTTCTTTCTCCAGGCGATGTTGCCGTGCTACTTCAATTGCTGAGGGAAGATGTGAATTATCCGGCTCATTGTCCGCAGGGGAGTTCTTTTTTTCAGAAGGTTTGTCCGGTTCCTGTTTTGGTGTGGGAGCAGCCTCTTTTTCTTCTACGGGAGCAGAAGGAGTCTTATAATACCGGGCCTTGTTGCTTCGATCCTGTGACGGAGCAGGGGAAGGTTTTCCGGCAGGTTTTTCGTCCGTGCTTTGTGCTTTTTTACGGGGTGCAGGTTTGGGCTTTTGAGATGCATCCCTGGCAGGACCTCGGCCAGAGGTGTTTTTTTGAGGCGTTTTTCGTTTGTCCTTTTTGAAATAGTCAAAGTCGTTGTCGTCCTTTTTCTTGTCCGGTGTTCCCTGGCTCAAGTCCGCTTCAGATATCGCTTTTTCTATGGGTTGGTCATTTAGTACCGCATCCGTTATATCAATTTCAGAATCGGGAAGCATGAACTTGTAATCGTTCATAGACATGGTTTCATCAGCCAGCAGGTTGATATTCATCCAGTAGGAGAAAAGCCATTTGATACGCTGGCTGATCCAGCCTTTTTGCAGCATGGATCGTAAATAGGGATTTATGTGCAAATCCAGAGCATAATGCCCTTTGTACGTGTAAGAGAACTTGGTTAACCATCCTTCGATATCCGATACAATGGTGTTTTTTGAAACAATGCTTCCTGAGCCTCCGCACATCGGGCAGACTTTGGAAACCGACTTCACTACACTCGGCCGAATGCGCTGACGGGTGATCTGGACGAGGCCAAAATCACTCATGGGGAGTAAATTGGTTTTCGCCCGGTCTTTACGGAATTCACGCTTGAGTTCATCGTAGACTTTTTTCCGGTTGACTTCCTCCCGAAGATCAATGAAGTCTACCACGATAATACCACCGATATCACGCAAACGAAGCTGTTTAGCGATTTCACGAGCCGACTCCAGGTTGGTTTTCAGCGAGTTTTCTTCTTGCTCCCGCTTGGCGGCGTACCGGCCTGAATTAACATCCACAACATACATGGCTTCGGTCTGTTCGAAAATCAGATAACCGCCACTGGGCATTTTTACCCTCGGGCTGAATACCGATTCGACGTCTCTGGAAATTTTCATGTAATCAAAGATGTGTTCGTTTCGTTTGTAAAGCTCAATATTCGGGACCATATTTGGAGCTACACGCGATACATAAGACTTGATAGAGCGGTGGATTTTCGCGTCGTCAATAAGGATTCGGTCGTAATCCTTCGCAAAAAGGTCACGGACAAGGCTTTCTGTAATGTCCATATCCTGATGCAGGAGTGCAGGGGGTTTTGCCTCTTTAAGCTTCTTCAGGATATCGCCCCATTTGTCCAGTACATCCTTAAGATCTTCGTGCAGAACTTCCTCAGATTGGCTTTCCGCAAGAGTGCGGACGATGACTCCAAATCCATCCGGGAGGACCGAAGAAATACATGAACGAAGGCGTCTTCGTTCTTTATGGCTTCGAATTCTTTTGGATACGGCAACATATTCACCCATAGGGATGAGGACGAGAAAACGTCCTGCAACCGTGATATTCGTTGAGACTCTGGGCCCTTTAGAGCCGATGGGCTCTTTTACAATTTGTACAAGGACTTTTTGGCCGGGAGAAAGCAATGAACCGGCGCGGTTTTGCTCATTCGTTGTAGTAGAAGCCTGATTGTCCTGATTGTTGGATGCTTGACGATGTTGCCTGGGGAGAGCCTCTTTGCCGTTAAGCATAATGAGATAGTCCTCAAGGTGTTCCCCTGTATCGGAAAAGTGCAAAAAAGCATCCTTCTGTGTCCCCATGTTTATGAAGGCGGCTCGTATTCCCGCCATCACTTTGTGCACTTCTGCCAGGTAAATATTACCAACGGTGCGTTGGTTTTCAGGAGATTCTATAAATAACTGGGCTAATTCACCATTTTCTATTAGAGCGACCCGCGTCTGGTTTGCGGCCGCATGGATAATGATCTGGTTTTTCATATTGATTCCGGGTTATAAGGCAGGCTATGCGGGAATCAAGAACCAGATCTCTGACTGGAATACAAAGGATGTCTCTGCGCACGGGAAAAATCGAGGTTAAGCGATAGTTAATTGATTCGCACATCTGAACCTGCTTATGAAAAAAGTCTTTAATAAAACATAAAAGCGCTATAACAAAAACCGAAACCGAATTCTCTTCAACAGTAAAAAGCGTAAGCTTATCCATATGATGGGTGTCCCGGGTGATTATCCAATCAGAGATCATCATGAAGCGGGTTTGGTTTGTCTCGGTTATGCGTATTAAATTGGAGTGTATCGGGATGGTAAGTACTGCTGATAATCCTTTAAACGGAAACATTTACGGTCACTTTGGCAGATACTTTTTCTTCTCACCGATACATTGACAGGTAATATAGTGTAAATATCTTAATAATAACAGCGATGTATTGCCATTGCCTGAAATATTTTGTAAAGCCAGTCTTTTACTGAACCTAAGTTTGAAAGAATCAGGATCCGGCTTCCTGAACTCTGCGAATATCGGCACCCACTTTATTCAGTTTTTCTTCCAGAAACTCATATCCGCGGTCGAGATGATATACACGCAGTACATCGGTTTCTCCGCTTGCTGCCATTCCGGCAATGACAAGGCTGACACTGGCTCTGAGATCTGTACTCATAACAGAGGCTCCGGTCAAAGGTGTTGCCCCCTGAATAATTGCAAGGTTTTCCTTTTGGGTAATGCTGGCGCCGAGTCGGTTTAATTCAGGAATATAACTGAACCGGTCGGGATAAATATGGTCGGTAATGATGCTGGTGCCATTTGCGGCCGTCATCATGGTCGCCCATTGTGCCTGAAGGTCGGTTGGAAAGCCGGGATAAATAGCGGTATCAATGGAGATCGGAGGAAGCGATTCCGGAGCAGTTACCCGTATAGAATGCTTTGTGAGTTCAAGGCCGCACCCAAGCTTTCGAAACGTATCCACAAAACTCCCGAGATCTTCGGTGTCTGTTTTTTCAAGAATCAGATCAGAACCGGGAATCATCGCCGCCGCGATCATAAACGTACCGGTTTCAATACGGTCGGGGGTATTATACATTGTTCCTCCGGATATCGAATCGGTTCCTTCAATGATAAGCTCGGCCGTTCCCAATCCGGAAATACGTGCTCCGAGACGGTTCAGGTTTTCACAAAGATTTACTACATCGGGTTCTCTCGCAGCATTTCGTATGACCGAAGTTCCTTTTGCTTTAACGGCTGCCAGGATAAGATTAACGGTTGCACCGACACTGCTTGGGTTCATATCGAATACGCCCCCGGGAAGCCTTCCGCCCGGCGCTTTTGCTACGACATACCCTTTATCCATTTCAATGTCAGCACCGAAAGCTTTGAGTCCTTCCAGGTGTAAATTGACGGGGCGCGGACCCCAGGCGCATCCACCCGGGAGGGATACACGTGCATAGCCGGAAGCGCCGATCAAAGCTCCGGCCATATAAAAAGAAGCGCGCATTTTCCGCACTAAATCGTACGGAGATTCAAAATGGTACATGCCGGAGGGATCGATCGACAAAGACCGCTTCTCCTCTTCAAATTCTACCCGGGCTCCGGTAACCCGGATCACATTATTGAACGTGAATATATCCTGAAGCAAGGGGGTGTTTTCAATGGTCACCGGCCCATCGGCAAGAAGAGCTCCGGCCATGAGGGGCAAAGCGGCATTTTTAGAACCGCTGATGGGTATAGAACCAATGAGCGGTCTTCCACCGCGAATTTTAAAAGTATCCAAAGTAAAAACCCCGCGTTAATTATGGAGAAGTTGAAAGGGCGTCGAGCCCGGCCTTGGTAGCCCTGTAATAGTACGATTCCGGATGGTCATTGTCAAAGTGGCGGACTTTGTTCCCTATACCCTCTGCTTCCGCTTCATACACCTCAATCATGTTTTTATGCATCAGGGTGGTCAGATCGTCCCGGATTTCTCCTCTCGACAAACCCGTTTCTTCGGCGATGTGCGTGTGGGGTTCCACAAAAATTAATGCGTTAAGTATTTTCTTCTGTGAAGCAGTTATTGAAGTCATAAATAATAGAGCAAAAAACGTTTATTCCAGTTTAATATCACCGTAGGTGATCATATTTCCATGGCGGTCATAGAGAAAAATACGGTGAATACCCTCGTTTTCACTTTGAGCGGCAGTGTAGGAACCATAGATGCTTGCTAAAATATAGGGGTCTATGTCCAGGAAGATAATGCCGCTTTCCAGGGTGTTTCTGTAGTAGGTTATTCCATCGGGATCACCTGCGTTGTACAGCGGATATCTTTCCAGTTTATCCATATTCAGGGTAAAAGGGTAGAGCCCATGCACCATATCGATGCCCCGGATTTCCAGTTCAATCGTTACGGTTTGTCCACCGGAGGTTGGATTAGGGTAAGCCGGGTTCCATATTTCAACCAGGCCCTGGAACATGGGGGCGATATTCCACTGGCGGTCATCCTGCCGGAGAACCCTTCCGCCTGCATCGGTTTCTGTAAAACTGTCCGGGATTTGATAGGCATTTCGTTCAAAATCTACCTGGTCGCGGCTTTTGTCACAGCCCCCGACGACCAGCAGGATCAAAAGTGCCGTTATTGCAGTTAATGTTTTGGGATCTGAGCGGCGTATCATAAAAAAGTCTTTGAATGAAAGAACCCTGCCGGATCGGCAGGTGTTCGGAAAAAGGAACTTCAAAGCTTTCATTCTGTTTTGATCGTTTTATGCGTAATTTAAAAACCTGCCGGGATTTTGATAAGGCCGGTTCCGGTGAACATATGCAATGGCCGGTTGGATTACGCGTTAAAAATACAGTATTGGAACGCTTTTTCTACATTTTTATTAAACATTCCTGATTATAAAATAACGAATTATGCTTGAAGTAATTGGAATTAAAAACTGTAATTCAATAAAAAAAACAGAGAACTGGCTTACAGAAAGAGGCCTGGAGTACGCTTTCAGAAATGTTAAAAAAGAACCGCTTTCACCACAGGAACTTGCAGAGCTGGTTAAACGTGCGGGGCTTGAAACGCTGGTCAATAAAAGAGGCAAGATATGGAAGTCATTGGGACTTGCAGATAAAGAATTATCAGACAATGACTTGTTTGAAGTATTGCTCGAACATCAAAACATGATGAAGCGACCGGTTCTTGTAAAAGGGGAAGCCGTCCTGGTGGGATATGACGAAGATGCCCTGGCCGGCTTCACGGAGGAGGAAGCATAATGCTTTTTCAGAGGGCCGGGGTGTTTTTGTTATGGGCCATCGTTGCCGGAGGCATTTTAACCACCGCTGGAACCGGCCGGCCGATGCCGGGTGTGCTTCCGGATGACGGAGACACGCTATCCGTACAAGAGGATGCCCGGAAACACATTAATTTTAAAGAAATCCGGGAGCGTTTTACGTTTGACGTCCGATATGGACTCCTGAACCTTGGAAGAGTGTATGTATATATTCAATCCGACACGTTGTACAACGAAACTCCGGCCATTCATGTGGTTACAGAAATGGTAGCGAACAGGAGGCTTCCGCTGATGTCTAATCGGGTGGTGCATTATCATTCGTTGCTGGCGTTCGAAGACAGTATACCATACGGACTCAAATTTTGGCAAAATTCATTGCACCGGAATCTGGAAGAACGGTATGTCTATGAATTTGATTACGAAGCCGGACATGTGTTGAGTCTTGAAGAGGGGGCTTTGTTGGATACTCTTGAACTGCATGAAAAAGCCGATGCGGGCCCGGCTATATTTTATTACGCCCGCCTCTTCGCCGGTACAGATCAGGAAACCCGATACCCGGTATACATCGATAATCAGGCTTCAGAAGTATTCATGACATTTAGCAGCGAGACGGAGTCCTACGACTCTCCGGCATTCCCGGGAGAGGAAATCATGGCCTATACCATGGATGGATTTGCCGATTTTGACGGTCCGTTTGGGTTTTCCGGAGATTTTCAGGCTGTATTTAAATCCGATGAATTTCGAATACCTCTTGAGGCAAGGGTACGTATCTTTCTGGGAAGTGTACGCGTCCGCCTGATAGAGTATGAACGGCTGACAGAATAAATATTTCCACCGGAATCAATAAGCACCAGCGATTAGTCATATGCGGTGGATACGACTTTTAAAAATCGGATCATTATTTAAAATAAAGAAACATGAACATTGTATTTAAACGGCTGCCTCATGCAGCAGATTTACCATTGCCTTCCTATGCCACCAAAGAAGCCGCCGGCATGGATCTTCGTGCAGCGACAAAAGAACCCGTAACCATAAAGCCGGGACAAAGAGTACTCATCCCCACCGGGTTCCAGATGGCGCTGCCCTCCGGATACGAAGCTCAGATTCGCCCAAGAAGCGGACTGGCTTTGCGAAATGGAATTACGATGCTAAATACACCGGGAACCATTGATTCCGATTACCGGGGAGAAGTTATGGTGATTGCGATTAACCTGGGGCAGGAGCCCTTTGAGGTAGCCTTCGGGGATCGTATTGCACAGATGGTGATTGCCCCCGTGACCAAAGCCGTGGTTTCGGAAAGCCGGGAGCTTCCTGAAACCGAACGGGGTGAAGGCGGGTTTGGCAGTACAGGAAAAGATTGAGCCGGTTTGCTCCTTATATCACCCTGTTAAAGACCAATGCGAATTTTCGCAGGGTTTGGCTAAGCCAGATTATTTCCAATTTTGGAGATTGGTTTGGTGTCATTGCAGTCTTTACGCTGGTTTTGGAATATTCCGATTCTGAGTTTTTACTTGGTTTGATTGTTGTTTCCAAGTTTTTGTCCTTTGCCGTTTTTTCTCCTTTTGCTGGGTATATAGCGGACCGATTCGACCGAAGATTGCTCATGCTTCTTTGTGATTTTGGAAGAGGAGCCGTAGTGTTGTCCTTCTTATTTGTAAGAGATCCGTCGATGCTATGGCTGGTGTATGTTCTTACTACCTCCCAGATGGCCTTTGCGGCGGTTTTTGAACCGGCAAAACAGGCTTCTATTCCAAACATCACTTCCGACGACGAACTGATGAAGGCCAATATCATCTCCAATCTTTCGTGGAGCATTATTTTTACTACAGGAATGGGAATAGGGGGGCTGGTTACGGCCTGGATGGGAACCGATGCCGTTTTCATTATTAATGGAACGGGATATATCTTATCCACCTGGTTTATTTTTAAAGCCGTAATTCCCCACACAAGAAGCCGGGAAACCATGAAGTCGCTCAAGAATCCGGTGGCCGGAATCATTGAAGGGTATCGTTTTTTATTTTCAAAGCCTCATATCCTTCGGCCGGCTCTTGCAAAAGGTACGATTACCTTTTTCTTGGGAGCTCTGGTATACACTCTGATTCTTGTTTCTGAAGAGTTGTTGATGATGGGAAGTATTGGGCTTGGATTGCTCTATTCGGCCAGGGGCTTTGGAACGGCCGTTGGCCCGGTGATGGTTCGCCGCTATTTCAGCAACGAAGACAAGTGGATTCTCTACATGGGCATTTCTATGATATATGCCGGTTTAATGTATATATTTGTAGGACTGTCCGGCATCATATGGATTATGGTTGGATTGGTTTTTATGGCGCATTGCGGATCCGGAGCCAATTGGGTGATGAGTACGGTGCTCTTGCAAAAAAGGTCACCGGATGGATTCAGGGGGAGGATATTTAGTTCGGAGTGGCTGCTTTTCACCCTGATGCAGGCTGTTTCTGTCACCGGTGTATCTCTGGTCATGGAATTTGGGTTGCTCTCTTTGCGTACAGCAATTCTGATGTATGCAACGGGCCTGATTATTGCCGGAATGATATGGATTCTCCTGGTGTACCGTTTTGAAAAAAAGATTCATGAAACAACTACGGTAGAAAGCTAAAAAAGACGATGAGAAAAAAGGGCCGTGTTTTTATAGATGTGGGGAATAGTCGTATAAAAGCGGCGTCCATGGAGCATGGGCAATGGAAGCAAGAGGGAGTGTTTGAGCTGGATGATCCGCTGCATGCTTCCAGACTGTGCGAAATAACCGGGCGGTTTGAAAAAGCCGTCGTTGCATCCGTAAAAAAGGAGGAAAGCGGGTTAAGATCAGCGATCGGTGCAGATCACATTATAGAGTTAAAATCCTCTGATATTCCAGCGGAGGCCATCCGGTATCAACATCCTGAGCGGGTGGGCATTGATCGTTTTCTCGCGTGTCTTGGTGCCTGGGACAAAGCCCGTAGCGCCGTAGTGGTTACAGATGCAGGAACCGCGTGTACGATAGATGTCATGGATACCAGCGGTGTGTTTTTGGGCGGGGTAATTATGCCGGGACGGAGGCTGCTGGCACGAAGCCTTGGAGAAGGGACCGATGCCCTTTTTGAAGTGGAACCCGGACTACCGGCTCAATGGCCTCCTGATTCAACGAAAGAGGCACTTAAAGCGGGAACAACGGGGACGTTTCTGGCCGCATGGGAGGCACACATACAAAAGATGCTTGAAATCCTTCCAGATGCTGAACTGTGGGTGACCGGTGGTGAAAAACAAATACTCGGGGATGCTTCCGAAAGAACTTTAAAAATAGATGAGAATTTGGTTTTTCAGGGGATGCTCTTCTGGATAGAACACTGGGGCTGAAAGAAAGAGGGGAACGCTGAGGGAGTGTGTAGCCTGTAGAGAGGGGGCTGGGTTAGAATACTTTGAATAGAAAAATTTGAATCATTCAAAGATTTATTTAGATTAGCACTGTTACCTGCAGCAGGTATATAAAGAAGAAAAGGGGCTATCACGACCCCTTTTCAGATTCGATTTTTCATGGTATTGATGGGTATGGGAATAAGGTGTTGCCTTGCGAAACAGAAAGGCAACACAAAAGGCTAAGCGCCTTTAAATCAGCTTAATCCAGCTGAAATGTTACAGGTATTGCAAAAATTACAGGTACATTTTGTCCATCTTGTACTCCCGGGCGAAACTCAACCTGTCGGATAGCTGCCACGGCGGCCTCTCCGCATCCTCCTCCGATATCACGGAGAACTTCCGGGTCGCGCACACTGCCATTTGCTTCTACAATAAACTGGACAACGACACGGCCTTCAA
This sequence comes from Balneolaceae bacterium ANBcel3, assembly GCA_030012235.1. Lineage (GTDB taxonomy): Bacteria > Bacteroidota > Rhodothermia > Balneolales > Natronogracilivirgulaceae > JASCXY01. Next base: position 16,920 of record JASCXY010000008.1, read on the forward strand.
TTTTTTCTGAAACCGCTTGCTCAGGATATCTTAAGTGGTCATAAATTTTTTCAATTCCTCCAACAATTTCCGGCATCTCGTCAACAATCCGATAGACTTCTTCTTCTGCCATTTCATAATGCGAAAGTTCTGCCAATGGCATAGCCGTTACGGTATTATAGAGGGCTTTGTATGAAACGATGTAAAGAACAGCAAACGAAAGAACTACAAGAAATTTGGATATGGCTTTAATAGATGAGGTCATGTTCATAATCAAATGGGGATTTATAAGGGTGATACGTTATCGTGTTCGTTACAGAAGCCAGGAGCCAAATTGCGGGTACATCAGTTAAGTCGGAAGGTAATAGGCAGAGCGTAAATTACCGGCACGGCCTGACCGTCTTGTCTACCCGGTGTAAACTCAACTCTGCGAATTGCCTGGACTGCAGCTTCACCACAACCGCCTCCAATATCTCTTAAAACCTCGGGATCTCTGATACTGCCATCAGACTCAACGATGAACTGAACCACAACACGCCCCTCAATTCCCTCCCTTACCGCACGGTCAGGATACTGAAGGTGTCCGTATAATGCTTCGATGCCACCCACAATTTCCGGCATCTCATCTACAATTCGGAATACCTCATCTTCGGCTTCCGTTTGAAAACCGTATGTGGTATAAGGTGTCGATATCATAAAAAGTGCCAACGTCAAGACCATGACAGACATCGAATAGAGTCTGTTTCCTTTGTATGGCAATCCGGGACGATGTATTAAAGGACGCATAGTGATCACCGAAAGGTTATTTTTGAGAGTATGAATGCTTCATTGATTCTGCTTCTGCTATAGTTATCGGATATTATTAGAAAATCTTAACGGTTTGGTTTGTAAAAAAATCCCGCTGCTTATTTACAATATGTGTTACTTTATCAGGATAAGAGGAGACGTGCCGTGATCAGAAGTCCCTAAAGTCATCCTCGTCCAGGGGAATTAACTCCTCTGCTTTTTTCTTTTTGGAAGATGAGGGCTTTTTTGCTGCCTTCCCGTTCTCCGGCTTAGGGTCATATCCATTTTCATAATCCTCATAGTGGGCTGCACTGTCATGCTCATAATGGTCATACGTGCTGTCGGAATTTCCTGAATAGGTCTCATTAAGCGTTGCTGTTTCGTTACCTGTTCCGACCAGGTCAACAAGATCCTCTACCATCCGTTTGAGTTCAGCTGCCTGTGAGGTAAGTTCTTCAGCAGCACTTGCAGATTCTTCCGAACTGGAAGCATTTTGCTGAACCACTTTATCCATTTCAGTCATGACGGAATTCAGCTCAGAAATGCCGGTTGTTTGTTCCTTGGCAGCGGCAGAAATTTCGACCACGAGTGTACTTACATTCATGACACTGTCCTGAATCTCATGGAGGTCTTCGGATACCTCTTTGGCCAGTGAAGCACCCCGTTCGGTATTCGACTGAGACTTTTCGATCAGGTCGGCCGTGCTTCTGGCGGCCTCTGCGCTGCGCTGTGCGAGATTTCGGACTTCTTCAGCCACTACGGCAAAACCTTTTCCGGCTTCCCCGGCTCTTGCCGCTTCTACGGCAGCATTAAGGGCCAGAAGATTGGTTTGAAATGCGATGTTGTCAATGGTTTTAATAATTTTGGACGTTTCTTCAGAAGAATTTTTAATTTCTTCCATGGCATCCGACATCCGTTCCATAACCTCAACACCCCGGTTAACGATGGGACCGGTTTCACCCATTGCCCTCTCGGCTTCTCCGGCATTGTTGGAGGTTTGTTTTGTCTGAGACAGAATTTGTTCAAGAGAGGAAGAAGTTTCCTGCAAACTGGCGGCCTGTTGACTGGAACTGTCAGAGAGTTCCTGGCTTGCTCCTGAAAGTTGAATAGAAGAAGCATTTACTTGTTCTGCACCACTGTCAAGGCTTGCAATGATTTTTCTAAGGGCATTGTTTACAGAGCGGCTCATGCCGATTCCGACGATAAATGCAGCAACCACACAGAATAAGACGCCAAGTCCAAGAATCCAGCTATACCGCGCTACGGTAGCTCTTGTAATGGCGCCCTGATCATTTACGGTTTCCTGAATCATAACAGCCAGAGCAGTGGTTTGCTCTCTGATTTCCTCAAAAGCACGCATACTAACCTGATCGGCTTCATAATATTCCTGACGTGCAGTTATCATCGCACGGATAATTTCAACATTATCGTTGAGTGTGGCCATGGCGATACTCAGAAACATCTGTGCTTCTCCGCCGGTTGCATTACCGGTAAGCTGGCCCATATCGTTTCTTAACTGATTAAAATGAGATTCCAGGTCTTGCAACGTGGCAAGATCATTGGTGGCTTCAGCCTGCCAGAGCTCTTTCGTCCTTACTTGTAACTGGCCTAAAATGTCTTCTCCGTCATTTAGCTGTGAAAACTGATTGCGAAGCTGATTTCCTCCGCTGGCAATGTTTCGGTCTATATTATCACGCTGAGACCATATATAATCTTCCATACTTTCGGCAAAATCAACGAAAGATGCCTGAACCATTCTTCGGTAATTCAAAATATTGTCACCGGCTTCTTTGGAACCATGTATGGCTGTTTCGTATTCATTCAGAGCCTCTTCAATACTTTCAAATCGAGATTGCATCTCTTCCATATTGTGATCGGAGGCTAGCTGATACCCATTTAGCAGGGCGCCGCGAAGCTCTTCAAGCTCATGTACCGCCCGTTCCCAGACTTCGGCATCATAATTAAGCGCATACTCCGCCATATGATATCCGGCATCGGATATACGGTCTTCAACCGTGTCCGCAATATTCAATTCAGCCAGGTTAATATTGATCAGACGATTAAAATCACCGTCTATGGTTCGCAGAGCAAAAATGGCAAGAAGGCCCAATACCAATGTTATCCCGGCAATACCAAGCGTCGATGCAACAATTTTCTTCCCAACAGTCCAGCCTTTTCCGCTGTCACTTCCGGAAGAGTTGCGATTTATAATATTATCAATAAGGCGCATGATGTTTTATTTTCTGGTTAATCGATAATTGCAACAAGAATATGATTCCCTGGTGTATACAGGGTATTTAGAAGACCTATTTTATTCTGAACATTACCATGCAGTTGCACTCTTTTAAAGGGTTATCGTAAAAACAACCGTTTTCTTAAGCTTTTTTAATTTATTTGTAAAAGTACAAAGCAAAATCCAGGCCGTTTTTTTGATATGACAGAATAAAGCACAAGGAGAGGTCCGGGAGGTTCCTGGAGCAGACTGAAACAGGAGAGAGGGGAATACTTTTCCCTGTTACACCTTCGAAAAGAATTTGAAAAATATCAGGTCAGGAGCGGATTCTGCTGTCGATGAGGGCATTAAGCATTTCGAGAGCAATCCGGTTTTCTCCACCGTGCGGAATAATAATATCGGCGTAACGTTTGGTGGGCTCTACAAATTCAAGGTGCATAGGACGGACATGCTTTTCGTATTGTTCCAATACACTTTCAACCGACCGTTCCCGTTCGCAGATGTCCCGGCGTAATCTGCGAAGCAACCGGACATCGTCATCGGTATCGACAAATAGTTTGATATCCATCAAATGCCTGAGCTCTTTTTCACAAAAGATTAAGATCCCATCAATGAGAATCACTTTCTTGGGTGTGATTTGCACAAAAGTATCTTTGCGCACGTGATTTGCGAAGTCGTAAATCGGGCATTCAATACTGTAGCCGGAGCAGAGAGCTTTAAGGTGTCGTATCAGAAGTTCCGTTTCAAGTGCCGAAGGATGATCAAAATTTTGCTGTGCCCGCTCATCAAAGGGGAGGTGCTTCAGATCTCTGTAATAAGAGTCATGTGCAATTAAAGCCAGATTTTTTGACCCAATTTGTTTTAGAATATGCTGTATTACCGTCGTTTTTCCGGATCCGCTTCCTCCGGCGACACCAATAACGAGAGGTTGTTGCATAATATATATAGAGAGGTAGAGGATTAACGTTCATTTCGATGGATACCACAAAGCCATGAGCCATGACACCGGATTCGAAAAGAAGTTAACCGTTCCCGAAGTATATTTCAAAGCAAAGATGGTGGTAACATCAGCGGCTGCTGGAAGAAGAGTTGTTCCAGCTGCGGTCCAGTCGTTCTTTGTAATCCCGTATGGTCCTGAAGATAGCTGAAGCCATGATGCTTTGCCCGTATTCACTCACGAGAAACTGTTCTTCCTGGGGATTGGTAATATATCCAAGTTCTACCAGAACGGCCGGCATAGAGGCGTGATATAATACGATAAAACCGGCCTGTTTGACACCACGTGCGCGTCGTCTGGCCCGGTCAGAAAACTGTTTGTCCAGTTTGGCGGCAAACATTTCGCTGCTGGCCATGAAACCAATGTTGGAGAGTTCGTATACGGCGAGTTGCTCCGGGGTCAGGACTTCAGAACGTTCTTCTTCTGTTTCGAACCGAATCGCACTGTTCTCTTTTTTCATCACTTCGAACGCTTCCTGGCTGCGGTGCATTCCCAGAAAATAGATTTCGGTCCCGTGCGCATGCCGGTTTGCGTTGGCATTGGCATGGATAGAAATAAACAGGTCGGCTTCTGCTCTGTTTGCAATCTGTCCCCGTTCCTGAAGAGCAACAAAAGAATCATCCTCCCGTGTATAGAAGACTTCAATTTCCGGCAGATAACGTTCGATGTATTCGCCCACTTTTAGAGCAACGGCCAGGGCAACATCTTTCTCCCTTGTTCCCCTGAACCCGATAGCACCGGGATCCCGGCCACCATGGCCCGGGTCGAGGACGATTCTTCGGAGCTGCGTAAACGCATGACGGGGTGGAGGTGCAGGAATGGGATCGGTCAGAGCCTCGGAGAAGGTCGTTTCTTCAGGCGATGGCTCTGAAACCGTATCGGGCGCTTCACTGGTGAGCGTATCATCCATGGCTGAAACGGCACTTTCAATCATTTCAGAAATGGCCGAATCATCCGGAAGAGACGTGGAGTCAGCTTTATCAGTAGACACATGAGGATCGGTATCGATATCCTCCATGAGATCATCCCAAAAAATGGGGTAAAGGCCGTCTGTGAGTACGTGTACATCGGCAGAAGAGGCTTCTGTCAGCCCGATAAGCAAATGTCTTCCATTTGCATCCAGGTATGCATCTGCAATCATATACACATCATCGGCCAGGTAGATATCTGTGCCTACGCCATCTTCAATATTTTGAAAGAAAAAGTTTTCAAAAGACTGGCTGTTATTATTACGAACCTGTATCTGCTCGGCTTCTATACCGTCTTTAAAAAGAGCCAGCTGGATGAGCTTGGAGTTTGGCTGCCAGACATAAAAAGAGTCTGGCGGACTGGACATATGAAAACGAACCACATAACCAAGTCCGTCTGAGCGCTCGATGGTAGACACCCGTTCCAGTGGAGTTGCCTCAGCAGAAGAAAAAGCAGGCAGTGAGAAAGGCAACACCAATAGGATCAAAAATAATAAAAGGGACAAAGCCCCTGGTGTCTTTTTGAACCGGCCAAAATTTGGCAAGTGTTTGATTACCCGCATGAAAATACCGCAGTTTTCATGTAAAATACGACGTTTTTTTTACTTAGACAATACTTTTGACAAAAAATGATAAAGTGTGATACCAATACAAACGGAAATATTAAGGGAATGCTTGTGTCCATATTGCGGAATTTCCAAAATGAGGTCACATTTTTTTATGAGTTCATCTTCAATTCCGGTTACTTCGTTGCCGAAAAGGAGGCAGGCCGGTACGGTTTCTTCGGGATAAAACTCAGTCAGCAGCATACTATGATGTGTTTGTTCAATGCCATACACCGGAGCTTGCTGCTTTTTGCAATAGGCAAAGACCTCATCCGGCTGATCCATGTGCATCCAGGAAACGGTTTCGTCGGCTCCCAGAGCGGTTTTACTTATTTCAGGGCGCGGCGGACATGGTGTATACCCGGACAAAATGATCGTTTGAATTCCAAATGCATCGGCCGTTCTGAAGGCAGAACCGACGTTATGCATACTGCGGACATTGTGCAGCCAGATCATGAGTTTTCCAACCGGGCCGGGTACCGATCTGGCCTGGTTTATTTCGAAGATTTCCCGGGTTGTTTTTTTTTCGGAAATGCCGCTCACAAGTTCCTCATTTTTATTTCATGACAGGAAGTGCTACCTTTCAAATCAGATAAAAAGATAGCCAGGAAGGCTCTCTGATCATAGAGCAATCTTAAAAGAACGTACCTTCCGGATTCTTTTGCCCGTACACCGGACTTTGGCATAGCCATCTTTAATGAAGTCTGATTTAGGGAGTTCCTTTTATATAAAAGGAATCGTATTATTCATAAACTGTTTTAGCTTTATCTGTAAAGCTTTGTTCCATGTTTATTAACTGAACCGGTAGAAGAACCCCATAGCAAGAAAGAGGGTAAGCCGGATGCGAAATGGCCCGTTGCTCATGTCAACAGACAAATGCAGGCGGGTCTTTTTTTGTTATAAACCGTTGCCTATAACCCAAAATAAACCAGTATCGTGAAAGTAAATTATCTGTCCAGAGAAGGATACGACAAACTGAAAGAAGAACTCCGGGATCTTGTAACCAGGGGCCGAAAAGATATAGCCCGTCAGATTGATGAGGCCAGATCCCACGGGGATTTAAGTGAAAATGCAGAATATGATGCGGCCAAGGAAGCACAGGGGAAGATGGAAACCCGGATATCTGAGCTGGAAACCATTATGGCTAATTCAAGAGTTCTTGACGATAAAAATATTGATAACTCCAAAGTCTATGTCTTGTCAACGGTTACCATTCACAACAACAAGACAAACAAGGAGATGAAGTATACATTGGTTTCCAAAGACGAAGCTGATTTTAATAAAGGAAAGATTTCAGTAGATTCTCCTATAGGAAAAGCACTCATGGGGAAATCCGCCGGTGACGTGGTCTCCGTTAAGGTACCTGCCGGCGTGCTTGAACTTGAAATAAAGCAGATTGAGAGACAATAAAGGGTTATATGTTAACACTTTGACTATTATTCATATGCCCTGCTTTTCATCACAACTATATCAATAAAACTATGAAAATTGCAGTTATTGGAACCGGTTATGTCGGTTTGGTTACGGGTACGTGCTTTGCTGATTCCGGTAATGACGTTATTTGTGTGGATAATAATCCTGAAAAACTTGAAAAGCTTCGTCAGGGGCAGATACCCATTTACGAACCCGGATTGGATACCATTTTTAATCGGGCGATTCGCGAAAAGCGACTTCAATTTACAGATAATCTGGCAGAAGCTGTAAGCGTATCCGATATATTGTTTTTGTGCCTGCCAACCCCACCGGGTGCCGATGGACAAGCCGATTTAAGCGCCGTACTGAACGTAGCTGCAAGTATCGGTGAAACGATCGTGGATTATAAGGTTATCGTGAATAAGAGTACGGTTCCTGTAGGAACAGCAGACCGGGTATCCGCAGTAATCCGTGAGAAAACAAGCGTTCCTTTTGATGTAGTGTCCAATCCGGAGTTCCTTCGTGAAGGAGCTGCGGTCAACGACTTTCAAAAACCGGAGCGCGTAATCATCGGGACATCCAGCGAGCGGGCTGCCGAATGTATGCGGGAATTGTATGAACCGTTTGTCCGGAGTGGCAATCCCATTATTATTATGGATGAGCGTAGCTCTGAAATGACTAAGTATGCGGCGAATGGCTTTCTTGCTACAAAAATCACGTTTATGAACGAAATCGCCAACCTTTGTGAGAAACTGGGGGCGGATGTAGATCAGGTACGGCGCGGAATCGGAACCGATTCAAGAATAGGCAAGCGTTTTCTGTTCGCGGGTATTGGGTACGGAGGCAGCTGCTTTCCAAAGGATGTAGAAGCGCTGCATTTTACGGCGAAGCAAAACGAATATGATTTCAAATTGCTTGATGCCGTTCGTACGGTTAATAACTTGCAAAAAATATCCATTGTTCAGAAAGTAAACGACTATTTTAAAGGGGATATTTCAGGCAAAACGTTTGGGATCTGGGGATTGACGTTTAAACCCGAAACCGATGATGTGCGTGAAGCTCCTTCGCTGTATATCATCCGCTCTTTGGTGGATCAGGGTGCACAGATTAAGGCCTATGACCCGGAAGCGAGGATAACATTTCCAGCTGCCATAGGGAATAGCTATGAAGAGCATATAACGTATGTTCAGGATCAGAAAGCGGCTCTTGAAGAGGTAGACGCACTGATTATTTGTACCGAATGGAATGAATTCAGAAGGCCGGATTTTGACAATTTTAAAAACCTGATGAATAAACCTCTTATATTTGATGGTAGAAATTTATACGATCTTGACCGGATGAAGGCCGCAGGGATTACGTATTTCAGCGTGGGCCGCCAGCCGGTAAATGCAGACTAAAAAAGAAGGACATAAGGCCATATGCCTGAACGGGTAGTCATAACCGGTGGTGCCGGGTTTATCGGCTCTCATCTTTGTGCTCGTTTCCTCAACGTAGGTTACGAAGTCGTCTGTATTGACAATTTGTCCACCGGAAGTAAGGACAATATCGCCTCTTTTTTGGATCGGCCTGATTTTTTCTTTATAAAGCATGACGTTACAGAGTATATCTATGTGGATGGGCCGGTAGACCTGGTTCTTCATTTTGCTTCTCCCGCATCTCCGGCAGATTATCTGGATTTGCCTATTCAAACGCTGAAAGTAGGATCGCTGGGCACGCACAAGGCGATGGGTCTTGCAAAAGCTAAATCCGCCCGTTTTTTACTGGCTTCAACCAGTGAGATTTATGGTAATCCGCTGCAACATCCGCAGAGTGAAGAATATTTCGGGAATGTAAATCCTGTTGGATTGCGAGGGGTCTATGACGAATCTAAACGTTTTGCTGAGGCGATGGTTATGGCATATCACCGTAACCATGGCGTTTCCACCCGGATAGCACGTATTTTTAATACGTATGGCCCTAATATGCGTCTGGATGACGGCAGGGTGCTGCCGAACTTTTTTTCGCAGGCTTTGCAAAAAAAGGCGCTGACGATTTATGGCGATGGGTCTCAAACAAGATCCTTTTGTTTCATCAGTGATATTGTAGAAGGCATTTTCCGCCTCTGCCGGACAGAGTACCACGACCCGGTGAATCTCGGCAATCCTGAAGAGATTTCAATAAAAGATCTTGCGGAAATGATTGTAAACCTTACCGGTACCGGTGCTGAGATTGCAATCAACCACCCCTTGCCTGATGGGGATCCTCAGGTCAGAAAACCCGATATCTCCCGGGCGATGGATGTCCTTGGATGGAAACCCGTGGTCGGCCGTGAGGATGGATTGAAGATTACCCTGGATTATTTCAAAAAGAAAGTATCCGAAATACATTAACCCATAGTTCTATGTTTTATCTGTTCAGGTATTTACTGAAACGCAGCTTTTTCTACATATTTCTTCTGATGCTCCTTTTTCATGGAAGCGGGATTCCTTCTGCAAAGGGACAACTCATTCGGTCGGAATCGTATGAACTGTCTGTTGCACCGGACTTCTGGTATAACACTGTTGACAGAGCCAAGCCCGGTATTCGTTTTCGGGGAGAAGATCCGCGTACATTCCTGGACGGGCCGCATCGGCTGGAAGCTTCTATCCGTTTGGCAACCGCCTTTCCTGATACTCCGGTTTCCTGGTTTGTTTCATACACCCATCCGATTTCTTTTTTAACAAGTCCGGGCAATGAAGGTGCCGTACACGTATATGGAAGCATGAGGGCGGGATTACATCGCTATGAAGCAGGCCTAAAAAAACGCTGGCAACCGGGTTTTGATGAGTTTGTTTCGACAGATCTCCACTTCTATGGAGGACTTTATAAGCGATTTGATGATGCCTATTTAATCTATAATCCACAATGGCAGAAAGAACCGGTAACTTTTTTACGGAGCTACTTCAGAAAAAGAGATGAACATGGCCTGGGACGATGGACGGTTCACCTTTCCGGATTTGCAGGAATGCCTGTTCGTGACCGGGATCCGTTTATCCGCTATGACGGGCAGGCCACAGAATCTCCCGAGGCCCTTGGAGTCGATGGATTGTTTGGACAACTAACGCTGGAGGGCCTTCAGCAAATAGACCTTCCTTATTCTTTTTATACCCGAACCCGTCTGTTCGCCGGAGTATCCAGTAACTCCACCTTGCCTGAACACCGCTATTTTGTTTCCGGAGCATCTGCATTCACATTGTCGGAGTCGGCATGGACCCGGGCACGTGGAACGCTGCCGCCTTCATGGATCCGAGATGGTTTATTACAGGTACCCGGCGGTCCAGGGTTAAGAGGCTATCAGGAAATGACCGCAGATCAGCTGGAGTCCGGCATGATGCCCTGGGTTCAGCATGCGGTTTCTATGAACGTGGATCTGTATTACCCCAATCCCGTTGATTCATATTTCTCAAAAATCCCTTATCTTGGTGACTTGCTCAGGCTGGAGTCCTATCTGTTTTTTGATGCCGGTTTCATGTACGATCATACCGAGTGGCAGGATATTCTGATGAATGCTGGTGCCGGTTTTATGTTGTCGTTAAATATCGCAGATTATCTGGGCCAGGATCGGGGCTTTTTTATTCGTTATGAGTGGCCTTTATGGCTTTCAGATGCACCGGATGGAGAAAATGCCTTTTCATTCAGACACCTGCTCGGATTAGGAGCTCATTATCGTTTTTAATCATATTCTTTAAGTATATAAACAAGTATTCACGTCTATGTTAGTATTGGTCATAAACTGCGGCAGTTCTTCTGTGAAATATCAGCTGATAGAAACGAAAACAGAAGAGAAACTGTGTTCCGGGATGGTGGAGCGTATAGGTGCCGTAACCGCCATCATCAAGCACCAGATTAAAGATCAAAAACCGGTAAAAGAGTCGCTGGTCATTGAGGATCACACCAAAGCGCTTAAAGCAATCATGGATTTTATCCTGGACAAGGAAAATAAGCTTGTCTCTTCGCCGGATGATATCAAAGCCGTTGGCCACCGTGTTGTTCACGGCGGAGAATCCTTCAAAGACTCCGTACTGATTGACGATGCCGTCATTGAAGCCATCGAACAGGCCATCGATTTGGCTCCTCTCCATAACCCTCCCAATCTTAAGGGGATTGAAGCCGCCAGAAACAGCCTTCCGGATGTACCGCACGTTGCTGTGTTTGATACGGCCTTTCATCAGTCATTGCCACCGGAAGCTTATTTATATGCCATTCCCAACCGTATGTATCGCAGGTATAAAATAAGAAAGTACGGGTTTCACGGAACGTCTCACTACTTCGTCAGCCGTCGCTACTATAAAATGACCGGAAAGGGGCCAAAAGACAATAAAATCATTACATGTCACCTTGGGAACGGGTCATCGATGACGGCCATAAAGGACGGCCAGTCTGTTGAGACCAGCATGGGGTTCACCCCATTATCCGGCCTGATTATGGGTACCCGTTGCGGTGATATTGATCCATCGATCTTGTTTTATCTGGTAGAGAAACAGGAATTGCCTCTCTACAGCCTGCATGGACTTCTGAATCGTCACAGTGGCCTTTTGGGAATGAGTGGATATGCAGCTGATATGCGTGATCTGCTGGAAGAAGCAAAGAACGGCGACCGAAGATGCAAGCAGGCCATAGAATCCTTTTGCTATCGGATCCGGCAATTCATAGGTTCCTATTATGCGGTAATGAATGGGCTGGATGCGATTATCTTTACAGCCGGAATTGGGGAAAATGCCCCCGATATCAGAGAAAGAGCATGCAGCAGCCTGGAATCACTGGGAGTTATTCTGGATCCGGACCGAAACTGGGATACAGAGGCAACAGGTGAACGGCTGATCAGCGCCGATCAATCCACCGTAGAGGTGTACGTTATTCCTACGAATGAAGAACTGGTGATTGCTATTGATGCAGCAAAAATTGCTATTGCAGCACAACAAACCCCCTGGATATAAGTTTTAAAAAGGTTCTGCTACATTTGTGTGCTGGCGCTGTACAGGTACGAGTTTTCTCTGTCTGTCCGGAATACCTTTTAGTATAATAAACGCTATTTTATAAGAATGACTTCCATTGGTATTTGAATGGTGCGGGAGTTTCCAATGATATGTACTTAACCGGTACATAGATATTATTATGAAAAGTATGCCACATCATATGGTTTTCAGCTGCAGATTCTGGAGTATCAAAGCCATGCTTTCTGTTTTGCTGGCGTCTTTGTTTTTTACGGTCTCTTGTACAACATCTGCATGGATTCAGGACGATGAGCCGGTAGTAAATCCCGAATCAGAGGTAATCCTGCAGGAAACGATCCGGTTTCTGCCAAAAGATATGCCGCGTCCAAGGTCACCGGAACTGTCTCTGGACATAGTAAAGGAAAGAGAATTGAGGTACTACGAACAGCTGCTTTCAAGGCGCTATATCCAGGACTATAAACCCAGATATGGGTTAATGGCCGCAGGGTTTACTGGAATGACCATGGGGCTTGCTTTGGCAAATACCTCACTGATTAATTCCGATAGCTTTTCCGGCAGAGAAAAGGTATTGCTGAATATGGCTTCTTTAGCCATAGGCTCTGCCTCACTGCTGGCGATGAAGCCCGATGGTGATCCCAGGCCGGCTGATGAAGAACGTTTTATACAGAGGACGGGAATTCATATCGTTCAGGATACGATTCCTTATGTCCCCGTAAACGGTGATTCACTGCGTTATACCATAATGAGAGGAGGGGATACCCTGGCATATCGAAAAAACGCTGTTCCTGAGGGGGAGCCATTCACTATTCATTTATTGGAAGAAAGCGGCCTTCAGGAACTTGCACACTCAGATACTACCGGGATAGTGGTCCAGGTTGACTTTCGGGATGTGGAGCAGACCTATGAACTGTCTGTCCGTTCCATTATGCAGGAATACGTGGTTGTCAGAGCTGAAAATACAGCAGTGCGCACGGCTCCTGTCCGGATTACAGGTAATATAATCCGCCATGCCGGCTCAGAAAGCCAATTTCCGTTGCTGCGAATTGAAGACGAACAATGGTTCAGGATATTAAAAAGAGGGGATGTGGCTTATATTCAAAGCGATGATACCGAACTGCTCTGGAAGCCCGCTGAGAATCTTGGATTTGATGATCGAATTATTCAAAGCGGCCAGCCTGTGTTTGGTGACCTGGACATTGAACGAAATGTGCCGGATCATCGGCGGGTCAACCCGGAAGGGATCGCATTGGTTATTATTAACGGACAGTATGCCGGACCGGTAGAGTCCAAACCGTTTGCAGAGCGCACCGGTGAGCTTGCACGATATTATTTTAGCCAAGTGCTCGGTTTTTATTCTGATAATATTTTGATCTACGAAAATCTTACCGAGCAGCAGATGCTTAATCTGTTTGAAAACTCTGATTCGCTAATGATCGGAGGGAGGCAAGTATCCATGGACGAGTCGGATATCGTCGTTTACTATTACGGACATGCGAAAATAGGCCAGCATGACCGGTTATTTCTGTTGCCCGTTGACTACGACCCGTCTGAAAGAAACCGGAAAATGGTTTCTTTTGATGAATTTGTAACCGTGGTTGAGCAGCTGCGTTCCAGAATGACCCTGGTTGTGATGGATACAGACTGGACCACCCAATCGGTTTTTGGAGATACGCTGGATGCATATGTCCGCTCCAATGAAGAAAGAATGAAAGAATTCTCCGGATCTTTGGCAGATCCCGGCTTTCATGGGGGCATTTTTTGGGCTGCGCAACCAACACAGCAGTCCGGTACCTATCTCTCTCCGGACGGAAGGATACGTTATCCTTATGACATTTTTACCTGGTACTTTTTTAAGGCGATGCAGGATAACTCTAAAACCGCCCGGGAAATCCGTGATTATCTGGATTATAATGTTCCTTTTACCTCCAGAAGGCTTCACGAACGCTCCCAAAACCCTGTCTATCTTGGGAATACAGGCATACAAATAGTCCCTGATTAAGGTTCGTATTTTCACCTAAAACTCTCTAAATTAAACATCGGTATATTTAGATCAGCCGGAGTTCGACAACAAACTTGATACGGTATGGACATTATAAATCAGATTCGCTACAAAGCAACGCTTTCGAAGAAAAAAATCGTTCTTTGTGAAACAGAAGATATCAGAACGTTGAAGGCAGCGGCTTTTTTGGCAGACAATGGCCTGGCAGACGTAATATTGGTTGGATCCGAAAAGCAGATCCGGCAAAATGCTTCTGCTGAATCTGTAAAAATTCCTGAAACCGTTGAGTTTGTTAAAATAGAGAAAAACGAAAAGCTGGAGAAATATGCGGCTTTGCTCTATGAAAGGCGAAAGCACAAAGGCCTTGATATGGAAAAGGCCCTTGAAGTTGCCTCCAGTCCGCTGTTTTATACGGCTTTAATGGTCGCTACCGGCGATGCAGATGGAGCGGTCGCAGGTGCTGTTCATACCACAGGTGACGTTCTCAGGGCTGCTATCCAGTCTATAGGCCTTCGTCCGGGCTCATCGATTGTTTCAAGCGTTTTTCTTATGAGCACCATGGATGGCGATATCCTTACGTATGGGGATTGTGCCGTTGTTCCCTATCCGGATGAACAACAACTTGCAACCATTGCCATTGATTCAGCCATGACGCATAAGGCTCTCACATCAGAAGAGCCGCTCGTTGCTATGTTATCCTTCTCTACACTCGGTAGTGCACAGCACGAACGAAGCCAGCTTGTTGCAGAGGCTACTCAACTTGCACGGGAGCAGCAGCCAGATCTTAAAATAGACGGGGAATTGCAGTTTGATGCCGCATATGTTTCTTCCGTGGCAACAAGTAAAGCACCAAACTCACCGGTTGCGGGAAAAGCCAATGT
>JASCXY010000080.1 GCA_030012235.1 Balneolaceae bacterium ANBcel3
AAACGAACGGAAGCTATGATTAAACACGGGTTGGTTGATGAGATCCGGTCGGTGCTTGCAAAAGGGTACCATCCCGGCCTGCAATCTCTTCAAACGGTAGGATATCGGGAAGGAATAGCCTATTTAAATGGGAACCTGGACAAAAATCAGATGACAGAAGATATAAAGACCCACACTCGTCAGTATGCCCGAAGGCAAATCACATGGTTTCGGCGTTGGAGCGGTGCTCAAACCATCCAGGTGGACACTCATATTGAAAAAAAAGTGATAAATCAGATAGATATACTGTCGGAACAACTGGCAGCTAAGTCCTAAAGGCGTTACCTTTAGTGTTTATAACCTTTAACTAACTTTTTTCACGCTCATGCAGGTTGAAATTGTTATTACACTTCGCGAATCGATCCTTGATCCAAAAGGCAAAGCTTCGCATCATGCCCTTGAAAATCTGGGTTTTAAAGATATTTCAGGCGTTCGTATCGGTAAATTTATTCAGTTGGATGTGGACACGGATCAGCCGGAAAAGGCCCGGCAACTGGCCGAAAAAGCCTGCGAAAAGCTTCTGGCTAATACCGTCATGGAAAACTATGAAATCCGCATTCCGGATAATGCCTGAAACCCATTAATAAAGGATATTATGAAATTTGGTGTATTAGTTTTTCCGGGTTCCAATTGCGACCATGATGCCTATCATGCTTTAAAACATATTCACGGTACCGAAACCCGTTTTATTTGGCACAAAGAGTCCTCTTTGGGAGATGTGGATGCGGTTATTGTTCCCGGAGGCTTCTCTTATGGAGACTATCTGCGAAGTGGCGCCATTGCCCGCTTTTCTCCGGTAATGAACGCCGTTGCAGATTTCGCTGCTAAAGGAGGACCTGTACTTGGTATTTGCAATGGTTTCCAAATTTTGCTTGAGGCACGGCTTTTACCCGGCACCATGATGGCCAATGAACATTTGCGCTTCACTTGTAAACAGGTGCTGCTGAAAACAGAAAGCCACCAGACTCCTTTTACTTCCAAAGTACCCGAAAATACGCTTCTTGAGATTCCTGTAGCCCATGGAGAAGGGAATTATTATGCAGAAAAAGAGTTGCTGAAAGAACTTGAAGATCAGGATCAAATCATTTTCAGATATGTAAATGCACAAGGGGATACCGTTCCGGAAGCCAATCCGAACGGCTCGGTATCCAATATTGCCGGGATTTGCAACAAGGCCAGAAACGTTGTTGGGATGATGCCCCACCCGGAGCGTGCCGTTGAAAAATCTCTTGGTTCTGAAGATGGAAGATACCTGTTCGAATCTGTCATCAACCACATCACTTACTCTCTCTGAAAATTCTATGGATTTACCCCTGCTTCAGCGCATTATTGAAACACCTGGTGTCTCCGGTTTTGAAACGGAGATCCGGGATATCATTAAATCAGAATGTGAGCCTTTTACCGATCGAATTTCCACCGATGCGATGGGAAACCTGATGGTATCTATGGGAAGCGGGAAAGTTCGTGCGATGATAGCAGCACATATGGATGAAATCGGATTGATTTCCACTTATGTGGATGATCAGGGTTTTATCCGCTTTCATACATTGGGTGGATTTGATCTCAAAACCTTATTTACACAACGGGTTCGTGTTTTGGGTAAGGAAACCCTGCCGGGTGTTATCGGCGCCAAACCAACACACGTTCTTAAACCGGAAGAAAAGAAGAAGGCTCCTGAAATAGACGATCTTTTTATTGATGTCGGCCTGCCTGCAGAAAAGGTTAAAGCTCTTGTCCCCACCGGAACCCCCATTGTACGGGATCGTGACTGTATTAAAATGGGTGATTTTGTGACTGGAAAATCCTTAGATAACCGGTTATCTGTCTACACCCTGATCGAAGTTCTGAAACGTGTGCAACTTCCGGATGAAGTATCTCTTCATGCTGTATTTACTGTTCAGGAAGAAGTTGGCCTTCGGGGCGTGCGTGTTGCCGCAGAGAAAATAAAACCTCATATAGGCCTGGCAATGGACATAACCGTCGCCAACGATATCCCTGGAGTACCCGCTCAAAAAAAGATTACTGAAGCCGGAAAGGGCCCCGCCATAAAAATTATGGATGGCAGCGTTATTTCTTCTCCGGGGCTGGTATCATTTATGGAGGAAATAGCCAAAAAAGAGTCTATTCCGGTTCAGAGAGAATTACTGACTTCCGGAGGAACCGACACGCCGGCCATGCAGTATCTTACAGGGATCGGTGCCTATACGGGTTGTATCTCTATACCCACCCGCTATATACATAGCACGGTCGAAGCGGCCAGCATAACGGATATTGAACAGACCGTAACACTTACAACTTCTGTCTTATCTGCACTTGATGCATTTCCACTCTATCAAAATGACACTCCCATAAACGATTGATTCCATACGTTTACGTTTGAATGGAGAATCACGAGCAACATACGCTTTACTGTCAGGATCTGGTTAAACGGTATAAGAAAAGAACCGTTGTTGACCATGTTTCCCTCTCAGTCAAACAATCTGAAATCGTCGGGCTTTTGGGGCCTAACGGAGCAGGCAAGACGACTACGTTTTATATGTTCGTTGGACTTATCCGGCCGGAAAAGGGTCATATATTATTAAATGGAGACAAAATTTCAACCATGCCCATGTACAAACGAGCTCGTTCGGGTATTGGTTACTTGTCACAGGAAGCCAGTGTTTTTCGAAATTTAACTGTCAGACAGAATCTTGAGTCTGTCCTTGAATTTTATCCGGTAAAAAAAGAAGAACGCAGAGAAATCGCAGATCAGCTTATTGAAGAGTTTCATTTACAAAAGGTGGCTGATAATAAAGGATACAGCCTGTCTGGGGGTGAACGCCGACGGACCGAAATAGCTCGTGCCATGGTTACAAAACCTGATTTTTTACTTTTGGATGAACCTTTTGCCGGTGTTGACCCCATTGCTGTGGAAGATATTCAACAAATTATTTCCGGACTTAAAAAAAAGAATATTGGAATTTTAATTACGGATCATAATGTTCATGAAACATTGGCGATAACCGACCGGGCCTATTTAATGTTTGAAGGCCGTATATTGAAGGAAGGCTCGTCTGATTTTCTTGCTGAAGATGCGGAAGCAAGAAAACTGTATCTCGGTGAACAGTTCAGGCTGGATCGCTATCAATATGATTCTTAATGGAGGAAGAAAATGGAAGTAGATGAAATCTCAGTACACGAATTAAAAAAACTGATAGATGAGGGCAATAGTCCTTTTATTCTGGATGTCAGAGAGCCTTTTGAAAAGGATCTCGTGGATATCGGCGGAGAGCTTGTCCCTCTTGGCGAACTCGCTTTACGAACAGATGAATTCGAAGATCATAAACATGAGCCTGTTGTAATCTACTGCCGAAGTGGTGCAAGAAGTGCGGAAGCCTGTAAAATATTGATGTCGGAAGGATATACCGATGTACGTAATCTAAAAGGCGGAATACTGGACTGGGCGAAAGAAATAGACCCGGATCTTCCAACCTACTAAGCCAGGCCTACATCCTCTTGTCTTTAGCTGCCGGAACTCCACTACACAAGCCGTTATCAGACGTAAGCCGCAATTTGGTTCAACAACTCATCGTTGCTTCTCGTTTTTTGTAGTACCTGAAGGAGGCTGGCCATGGATTCTTTCGGTGATTTTTTCAGTAGATACCGGCGAACCATATTTCGCTCTTCAAGAGAGTCCTCAATAAACTTGTCTTCGTTTCGGGTACCAGATGCGGCAATGTTGATGGCCGGAAAAATCCGGTCATTGGCAATTTCACGATCCAGCACCAGTTCCATATTACCGGTTCCCTTGAACTCCTCAAAAATAAGATCATCCATTCGGGAGTTGGTTTCTACAAGACAGGTTGCTATGATAGTTAACGACCCACCGTTTTCAATTTTCCGTGCGGATCCGAAGATTTTCTTGGGGATATCCAGTGCACGAATATCCAGTCCACCCGACATGGTTCTTCCCCCACCGGCCTGAGCTGCGTTATAAGCTCTGCTTAGCCGGGTAATAGAGTCAATCAAGAGCACGGCGTCTCTGCCCATCTCTGCTTTTCTTTTCACATGGCCGAGTGCCAGCTCGGAAATCCGGGTATGGCTTTTTGTGGACTTATCATTTGAAGAAGCAAAAACTCGTCCACGGGTGGTTCTGATAAAATCTGTTACTTCTTCCGGGCGCTCATCCACCAGTAAGACGGCAAGATCAATGTCCGGATGATAGTCGTCAATAGCCCGTGCTATATTCTTAAGCAACACTGTTTTACCGGTTCTTGGAGGGGCAACAATAAGCGCCCGTTGTCCTTTTCCGACAGGTGCTATCAAATCAATTACCCGCAACTCAATCTCATCCGCTTCCCTGGACAGTTTAATCTGATCTACGGGCATGATGGGTGTCTGCAAATCGAATCGAACGGCTTTTGCCCAAACTTCGTATGGTTCTCCATTGACCGATGTAACAGAAATTAATCGTTTGTTCCCTTTTTGATCTTCTTCTATTTCGCCTTCTACAACAAGACCTGGCTTCAGGTTAAAAAAACGAACCATATCAGGCAAAACAAACGGATCCTGCGCAGCAGCCGTGAACTCGTGATCAAGTTTTCTCAAGAATCCAAAACCTCTCTCGGTCAATTCTATAACACCTGAATATGTACCGGCGAGGCGTACATTCTGATTCTCAATAAAAGTGGGCATTCCTGCATTTTTATTGTGGGAATGTCCTCTTTTGGCTTTAGGCTTATTCTTTTTGCCTCTCTTCTTTCTGTTTCGGTTTCTTTTATCCTGGGAATTACTCATTGTGATCGTATTAAATGGACACATGGATGGCTTTATCCCTCCCATAAGATAAATGCTGATCCACAGGGTACGTCCCTGGATCTTCATCCATAAAAATTGCTAGAAAAGTCTGAACGTACTCCAGGATCAAAATCCGCTTAATACTGATAAATTAGCGGATGGTTGTTTCTTCGTTAATCCAGGAATAGCATTCTCTGAGTGAGCCGTCTACTTTCAGTTTTTCGCCGGTTGTCCAGTTTTGATAGAATTTATCCTCTGCTGAAGGGGTAACCGGTTCATATGTACGATACAATCTGTTGACAGTATTCGTTACACCACTGTTACGCTGCCGGGCTCTGTCGAGATAGTCAAGGACAAGCCAGTAAACGGCTCTGTCAATGCGTGTCATTTCTGAACCGGCACAACGGGAGATGGTCTCACCATAAATCTGTGCGATGGTAATAAAAGGCTCGCCCCAGCTTGTATCCTCACGGGCTGCCCGCTGAGCATACAAGCGTGCATTTTGCAAGTTTCGAAGTCTAAGAAAGTTATTGGCAATACGGAGAGACGATCTTGCTTTATCCCGGCCATCCTGTAATTCATGTGCTTCACTCAAATACCGATTGGCTTCGATATAATTACCATCGTTTTCTGTTTTATCAGCCAATCGCAGGATGTTGTCGAGACTTGGTTCTGCATTATACATTTTATTGGCCACTTCACGGGATTTATCGCGATTTCCTGTGGCCTGGTAGAGCTCATACAGCTCCTGAAGGATATCCATGTTGCCCGGATCTTCTTCAAGATCCTCTGAAAGCATTTCAATTCGCTCGTGCGGATCGGTAATCAGGTCATTTCGGGTTTTAGCAAAGAACTCAAGGGTACTTTCATCGGCATAATCCTGCGCACGATTCATAATGGCAAATGCTGCTTCCCGATTATTTTGACGAGCATAATTCTGAACCAGGAGATGTACATAATATCCGCTACCTGATTTGGTAGCCCGCTCAGGGTCAAGTTCAAACATGGTTTCATAGTCTTGCAAGGCTCTTTGAAAGCCACTTTCCAGGTACTCTGCATGTTTTTGAAAAAAGCGTCCGCGATTAAAATGCCAACGATAAAGATCTATTTCGTCCTCAGTAAACAAAGCGAGTACACGGTCATACATTTGAATGGAGGAATCCAGATAGGCCTCTCTAAGCGAAGGATCATCCTGCTCCTCAGCAATATACTCATATATATCAATCATTCGGCTGAAATTACGGTCACCCCGAAAATTACCCGGATACTCTTCCATCTCTTTCGGATGAGCTTCAACCAGCCAGCGTCCATACAACAAGGCCTGTTCGTATTGTTCATTTCGGTATTCTTCTGAAAAAAGCGACTGTACCTGAAGCGGGGTATATCCAAACGGCTGTGAAGATGCCGCAGATACCGCAATTAAGACCGAAAAAAGGAGCAGTGTAATTTTTGCCATAGTAATAAAAATTAGTTTTGATAAAAGCGACTTACTGCAAAAGACGCTGCATAAACATCAATTCCGACAAGTTAAAGGATACCTTAAGTGAAAAGACTCTTTCACGGGCCAGATCTGCTTTGCTGGTACCCATGAAGCCATATTCAGCACTGATATCAAAAGAAGAACGGGTTCTTGAAGAGGGAACACCTAAACCCGCATGAATTCTGAAAGATTCAATATTTTTGTCATTCAGCGTGATATGCCCCGTATCATAAGATACGCCTAATCTATAAATAAAACGTGAAAAAAAACGGCTTGCGTCCCTGCCGCCCGGTATCAGCTGGGTTCCCGCGCCTACTCTGATCCGGTCTTTATAATACGTCTCCTGATCGCCATAATAGTTTCTGTATTCCTCCCAGTTCTGATAAAGAATATCCGAACTTACCAGGAAGCGGGGATTGAAATAGTATGCAAAACCGGCACCTATCTCCATAGGAAGTTTTGCATTTCCATCGCCGAAATAGGAATCAGGATGAACATCAAATTCAATTCCACGAACCCTGGATCTGAGCGTTTTTTCTGAACTCAGAGTAACCGGAAGGTTAACAGTTGCACCAAAAGACAGACGATCGTTATTGCCGAAAACATTGTCATCCTGAATGAAGAGTCCAAAACGATTTCCAAAGCCATAGTGGCTTTCACGTCCACGCAACTCCAATGAGCGATAATCTACGTGATCAAAATCTACAAATTGGTCATGTCGTAATACACCCAAAATGAGAGAGGGGGCATAACCCACAGAAATGGAACTTGTAAGTCGAACACCTATTCCAAGCTCAAGGCGGTTCAATCCGCCACTACCTGTGTTTTCTGTTGTGTAGGGAATTTCTTCCAGAGCATGATTCTGATCTGCAGAAACAGCGTGATCACTAAAGGTCTGATATCGTAAACTGGTTAATGGGCTAATGGATAGCGATATTCCCACCCGATCCCGTTTAACAGGAAGCACCAACTGAAAAGATCCCGCCTGATATTGCGTAACACTTGTTTTTTCTTCTCCAAGTGTAGATTGAAAACTGTTGATTTCAAACAAACCACTAGCATTGGAAACCAAAGAGCGCGACCATATAGCCGGATTAGCATTGTTTGTGTGTCTGCTCTCAAAAATGGCAACTCCATATACTCCCATACCATCGGCAAACCCGGCATTGGTATCATGGGGGAGGCCGGCACCAAAACGGGCATACAGTGAGCCGCCGCGCCAAATATCACCCGCAGTTGCTTGCCCTGGCACCATCATTACGGCCACCAGAAATAAAAAGAAGATTGATATCGTATTTGCTGATTTCATTATTAAACTTTTTTACTCTCTGGTAACACCTGTAAGAAGAATCGCCGGACGCAAGCGTGGGTTCGTGTGATCACCGATCAACACCGGCATGATTCGTCCATCGTTAAAGCCGGAAATCATATAAAAATTTCTGGTTTCCGGATTAGATGCGTCGTAAATCTGATCATACGAAAAGGTAGTCATGTTTACACGATAGGAAGCATCATCCCTTTTGTTTGTCTGTAAAATGGGTGATTTTCCTGAATCTATGGCATACTCCAGTTCATCATCATCAAATAAAAAATAACGGATTGTTTCCGGCCACGGACGCTCAAAACCAGTCGGATAAGCATCTTTCATTGTTTCCTTATCTTCGTACGCAACCAGCTCTACTCTTGAAAAAGAACCTGTGTCCAAAAAGTCTCTGGTAATTTTCAAATCCAACTCCATGATGCCTCTTTGATGGTTCCAAAGGGGTATAGATCCGTTGAATTGCTCTGGAGAAGGTCTTTCGGAACGAATTGAAATTGCCCAGGATTGCATCGCTACTGCAGGAGTTGGAACAACAATTTCTCCATTCTCCCCTTCTTCATCCTCGTCTACCACCTGGGAATCTTCTATATCCTGGCGTATTTCTTCTTCAAGTTCCGGTGGAAGGGGAAACTCCAGAAAAATATTTTCAAAATGAACGGAAAAGAGCTTCCCATTTTGATCGGCAGGCACAATAGCAATTCCGGGCATTTCGCTTCGATAGCGCTCGTCCCGGGTATCCCCGGCTTCCATATATACAAAATCCCGAAATTTCATAGCCCAGTTCCGATCCAGTTCAACATCAAAAGTATCTGCTTGTGTAACGGAGAACCGGCCTATTACATTATTGGAGAGATCAGGAATAGAGTCGTATCTCCATGAGTTCATTCTCCAGCGCCTGTCGATGGTTACGATTTCAAATTCAGCCGGTTGTTCAGGCATTCCGTATATATCCTGTACGGCCATAGAAAGGATAGCCCGGGGATCCTCAACGATGGTATCTGTTGCCTGTAGCAGTTGTAACGAAGGACGGAGGAGAGCCACTGCATCAATAGGCCCAAAAAGCGGGTCATTTACATACCCCGCCGTAAAATACGCCAGATTCCCACTAAATGACGGCGAAGTTCGGTAGAACGTTTGATCTATATTGATAGTATCAGCATTTACTCTCACTTCATCCGGAGCGAATGGTCCCCCCACTATAGCATCATCGTTGCATGCTGTCAGCCAAACCATTGGCAAGGTCAAAACAGAAAGGAGTAACAATCGGCAAAATAAGTTGCCTGTACGTTGCATAAAGAAAAGCACCCGTGGTTATTCAGTAATCTTTTTATAATAATCAGCAAACAGGGAAGACACATCCTGAGGTGCCCCCTGAATTTTATCCGGGGTTATCCCCAGTGACGAAAACGTATCGTCCAGTTCGCTTCCAAGTTCATTGCCCGTGACGACATGATCGGCATATTTCATTCCTGCCCTGAGAAAGTCCACGTTGCCGTCAAATAGTACAGAGTCACGATCAAAGTCTTCCGGCAAGTTCATAATATCCAGTATTTCAGGAGGAAAAACTCCGTGATTTACAGCACTGTGTATATTAAAAACTACGCGGGTATTGGAAAAATTGTCATCGTCTTTAAAAATTGATTTTAAAAAGACGGGAACAAAGCCGGAAGCCCAGTCATGGCAGTGAATCACATCCGGTTTCCAGCCAAGTTTTTTAACGGTTTCAAGAACCCCCTTATTGTAGAACACCAGTCTTTCATCATTATCCGGAAAGAACGCTTCTGTTTTTGGATCGGTAAACAAGCCCTTCCTTTTGAAGTAGGTGTCATTATCCAAAAAGTATACCTGCAGTTTGGCGTTTGGGATACTGGCTACTTTGATTCGCATGCTTTCGCTCTTATCAGCAACCTGTACCTTGATACCCGCCAGGCGAATCACTTCATGAAGCCGGTTTCTGCGGTCGTTAATAGATCCGTATTTAGGTAGCAACAAACGTATTTCATAGCCTTTATCCTGTAGGGAAGCCGGCAAAAAGCGCAATAGATCTGCGGTATGGGTCATCCTGGCAAAGGGAGAAATCTCTGCAGCAGCATATAATATTTTCATAATTTTAAAAACACGTTTGCAAAATTGGTTATCGGAAACCGGCCTCTAAAAAGGGCCTGCCAACCGGCCTGGCATTTTGGATTACGGCAACACAGCGAAGTAAGCACTTGACTAATATTATCCGAAAAGATCCGTGCCGTACTGAGCAGCCATGATCCGGGCCTTCAGAAAACCGCTTCCTTATGGTGGTGTTTCCGTTTTCTCAGAGACGTACTAAAAAAACCTACTGAAAAACCGGATTCACTACTATTTCACCTGATAGAAAAGCTGTTTTCGTTATAAAGACCATCAGAGAAGCTTCTAATATACGAATAAATACATTTACTCTAAAGGAAGACCCGTCTAATCTGTCATATCTTCGCTCATACTGGAATCTTTGCCGGCTTCATACTTATTTCTGTTGGATATCCAAATCAAATGGCGGATTCTGTCTTTGTCTATATGTCCAAGCATGTCATCAGTGTATCGCCATAACCAGTTGTTTTCCGTAGTTCCGGGGAAGTTCATACGGTGCGCCGTATCCAGTTCCATAAAATCCTGAAGAGGGAAAATGGAAATACCAGCCACAGACATCATGGCCGTCCGGATAAGCTGCCACGCCACATCAGTACCATCAGATTGTGTATACTCTCTGAAAAAATGCTTTTCCCTTTCCGGAGCATGATCGTACCAACCCATGCTGGTGTCGTTGTCGTGGGTTCCGGAATAAACAATAAAGTTGGCGCTTGAGAAATTATGGGGCAGAAAACCATTTCCGGGATCATCAAATGCAAAATGAAGCACTTTCATGCCAGGAAAGTTGAACCGGTTTCGTAATGCAACCACTTTCGGAGTAATGACCCCCAGATCCTCGGCAATAATCGGAAGCTTGCCCATCTTCTTTTCAATGGCCGTAAACAAATCTTCCCCCGGGCCTTTTACCCAGTGACCCGTTTGAGCCGTTTTAGCATCGGCCGGAACTTCCCAATAGGCTTCAAAGCCTCTGAAATGATCTACCCTGATCGCATCATACATCTGGAACATTTGCTCAAAGCGATCAATCCACCATTGATACCCATCATTTTTTAATTCCTCCCAACGATATAATGGATTGCCCCACAACTGTCCGGTTTCACTGAAATAATCCGGCGGCACACCTGCTACCAACAGTCGGTTTCCGGTTTCATCCACTTCGAAAAACTTTTTATTGGCCCAAACATCGGCACTGTTGTGATCTACAAAAATGGGAATATCACCAATGATGGTGATATTTTTCTCATTTGCATATGTTCGGAGACTCATCCATTGACTAAAAAACTCATATTGTAGCCAATATTGCTTCTTAATGGTTTCTCCAAGTCGTTCTTTGGCTTTATCAAGTGCCTGAGTTTCCCGCCTGGCCAATCCATCGTCCCATTGATTCCAGGGTTTTTTATCATTTTCAAGCAAACAAGCCATAAAAAGGACATAGTCATCCAGCCATTTAGCGTTATCCTCTTTAAAACGCCGAAAGGCCTCCATCTCCTCGGGATCTTCTTTCTTATAAAACCGAATACACGCCTGATCTAAAAGCGTATCTTTCAACGCATATGCACGATCGTAGTCAACGCGCACATCCTGTTTCAATTTATGTGGCT
>JASCXY010000081.1 GCA_030012235.1 Balneolaceae bacterium ANBcel3
AGTTTTTTTATCCGGGTATCAAAACATAAAAGGCACGCCTTGCGATATAGCTATATTCACGTGTATTTAGCTACAAATTCGCTTGTGTATAGCGCCGCATATGGAAGCGAGAAAGCGTGCGGCTAAAATTAGCGTCCGTAAGCGATGACTTTAAGCGGGTTAAGCCTGGATGCCACGCGGGCCGGGAGCCAGGATGCGAGGGCGCAGAGGATGAGTGTAAGGATACTTACGAGGAAAAAGTCCGATATATGAGGCTCCACCGGAGCCGACGTCATATAATAGCTTTCTTCCGGAAGAGGGATCAGTTGCCAGGTATCCTGAATAACATAGAATGCAAGGGAAAGAAAAATGCCGATCAGCAATCCCGCGGCTCCTACAATCAGCCCTTCAATAAGAAAAACACTCCGGATGTCTTTATCTGAAGCTCCCATGGTTTTAAGAATACCAATGTCACGGGTTCGTTCCAGCACCATAATGAGTACAGTGCCTATCAGATTAAAGGCGGCGACAATGACCATCACAGCAATGACAAAGGGGATGGTTTGTTCCTGGAGGTTAATCCAGGCGAAAATACTGCGGTAGGTCTGGTAAACGGTTTGAGTGTAGTAGGGGAAGGGCAGTTTTTCTGCCAGTGTCTGGCCAACGGCATGGATATCATCCAGGTTTTGGACACGAACCTCAAGTTGACTGGCTTTGGGTTCAGCCATATCAAAGAGTGTGCGTGCATAGGATCGGCTGATAAGGATCATCGTATCATCGAACGTATCGATACCGGTATGATAGACTCCTGAAAGACGGAACTGCTGGATTTGTGGGAGATTAAGTGGGGTTGGCATTCCCTGAATGGCATAGGCTGTAAGAATGCTTCCGGGCTCCGCATTCAGATTTTGAGCCAGGCGCGCACCGATAACAGCTCCGGGCATTCCGTTTTCATCGGTCGTCAGATCGTATGATCCGTTGCGGATATAGTTCCTGATATCGCTCAGGTCTCCCTCCGGATCCACCCCTTTAAAAAAGACCCCCTCCGCAAAGTCTCTGGTCTGCAGCATTCCCTGAGAGTAGATCACCGGCTGAACTTCCTGTACACCAGGTACGTCAGCGACGAATACGGCAAGGGTATCACTTCGAAACAGAGGGTCATTGCCATAGGTTTCAATGGTGATATGTGTGCCGTAGCCCATAATTTTCTCTTGTATGACCGACTTAAAGCCGTGCACGATAGAAAAAGCAATGAGCAGTCCGGCGGAACCTATGGCAACCCCGGTAATGGCCATAATTTTTATGAACGATAAAAAAGTATAGCCTGAAGAGTTCCCTTTAAAATACCTGAATGCCAGAAACCATTTAAAGTTCATCGCGTTAGTCGGGTCTCATATGAGGGAAAAAGAGAACGTCACGAATAGAGTCCTGATTGGTCAGGATCATGGCCAGGCGGTCGATTCCGATTCCCAGGCCGGCTGTTGGAGGCATGCCATACTCCAAAGCCCGGAGAAAATCCTCATCCACGACCATGGCTTCATCATCCCCTTCCGAACGAAGCCGGGCCTGTTCTTCCAGTCGCTCCCGCTGATCCACCGGGTCGTTTAGCTCTGTAAATGAATTACAAAGTTCCTTCCCGTTACACATGAGCTCAAAGCGTTCCACCAGTCCATCTTTGGAGCGGTGTTTTTTGGCGAGGGGACTCATTTCAATCGGATAATCGGTGATAAAGGTGGGTTGTATTAACGTATGCTCCACTTTCTCACCAAAAATTTCATCGATGATTTTACCTTTGCCCATGGTATTATCAACGGAAACGCCAAGATTGCGAGCAGCCTGGCGCATCTCCTCTTCATCCATACCGCTCAGGTCGACTCCCGTTGATTCTTTTATCGAATCCAGCATCGGGATACGTTTCCAGGGAGCTTTGAAATCAATTTCGTTGTCACCAACCGTGACTTTTGTTGTGCCATGAAGCTTCAGAACGACATGTTCGATCATCTGCTCCACAAAAGACATCATCCAGTTATAGTCTTTATAGGCGACATACAATTCCACCTGCGTGAATTCAGGATTATGGAACCGGCTCATGCCCTCGTTTCTGAAATCCTTGGCAAACTCAAAGACCCCTTCATATCCGCCAATGATCAGCCGCTTGAGATAAAGCTCATTGGCAATACGCAGATAGAGCTTCATGTCCAGGGTATTGTGATGTGTTTCAAAAGGACGGGCCGCCGCACCTCCGTAAACAGGCTGAAGAATAGGGGTTTCCACTTCCAGATATCCCTTTTGAGTCATAAACGAGCGCATTTCCTGAATCATCTGCGAACGTTTAACGAATACATCACGAACATGAGGGTTCACAATAAGATCCAGGTAGCGCTGACGATAGCGTAGTTCCTTATCCGCAAACGCGTCGAAAACGGTCACGTTGCCTTCTTCATCTTCCACTTCTTTGGCCACGGGAAGCGGGCGGAGGGTTTTGGTCAGCAGTGAAAACGACTCGGCATGTACCGTCGTTTCTCCGGTTCTGGTTTTAAAAACAAAACCGGAAACGCCCACGATGTCTCCAAGGTCAATGTATTTCTTGAAAAGCGTATTGTAGATATCGGTTCCGACATCGTCTCTCCGGATATACACCTGAATGGTTCCACTTTGATCCTGTAGATTAAAAAAAGCGGCTTTTCCCATGATTCGTCGTGTCATAATCCGGCCGGCAAGCCGTACCCTGGGGCGCTCTTCTTCACTTCCTTCCAGGAGATCTGTCTTCGAAAGGATATCATCAGCATGGTGATCCGTTTCAAATTCGTGTGGATAGGGATCCATTCCCATCGCCCGGATTTCTTCCAGTTTTTCACGACGGAAACGTGCCTGTTCAGTCAGGCTCGGTTCGTTTTCTTTCATGAGTACAAGTAGTTGCTTTGGTAATCGTTGATCGGGATGGACGGCCGTTGCATAAAAGGCAATCCGGCAAGGCTTAAAACTACGGAAATCATGGAAAAAAAGTGGTAATAATTATTGAATCAGAAGACTTCAGCATAGAAAGGCTTTTTTTGATGAAAATCTTTAGCTATTATAGTGAGCCATATATTTATTAGGTCAAAAAAGGTTCATTTTTGGAGTGGCTGCTTAACATATATTCTCCGGTAAAATTACCAGACGGTTGTCTGTTCATGGCAATGGTTCAGGACGAAAAAGAAGAGGCTCCTGAGTCGGGCTACAAAGCAGGAACACGAAGAGTATTGGATCGCATGCTGATCAGGCAGGGATATAATACGGCGGACTTTTCTCTGAAAAAGCATCCCTCCGGAAAGCCCTACGGACTGATAAACGATAAGAAAAAGGTCGGGGTCAGTATTTCTCATTGCAATACCTTGCTGGTGTGTGCATTACACACACGGGGGGAGACCGGGGTGGATGTCGAATGTTGTGACAGGGCGCTTCATCCCGGACTGAAAGAAAGAATGTACCATCCGGAAGAAAAAAAAAGTTTTTCAGAGGATTTCTGTGGTATTCGCCTGTGGACAATGAAGGAAGCCGTTTTAAAATATAAGGGTACAGGGCTCCGTCTTGCCATGAAGATGATACGGCTGAATCGTGTAAATCCACATCTCTTTGAAACCAAAGTGGACGGAGAACATATTTATATTGTGTCGTTTCTTTTTGAGAACCATTGGATTGCCATTGCTTTCTCAGGAAAAGAATTTACTCCCTCCCTGCTTGCATGAATGGTGCGGAAATAGTAAGCTATCTGAGCAGGTATTTTACTATGAACGATTTTGTATCAAAATGCAGGTATGAATATGACACCACCTGAATCAAGTCTACAGGCCTTTCCTAAAGGTATTTCCATCATTGGAACAGGTAAATTGGGCTCTTCGTTAGCGGTTCACTTACACAGGAGAGGATATCGGATCCGAAGTGTTTTTAATCGATCAGAAAAATCGTGTTTGAAACTGGCAGAAAAGGTTGAATGTGAATTGACAGGCGAATTTCCAAAGGACTGTGGTGAATTGGGAGACCTTGTCTTTCTGACACTTCCTGATGATGCAATCGCCGGTCATGTCCAAAAACTGATACCCATCCTGGACGATGAGATAAAGCCGGCCTGGGCACA
Organism: Balneolaceae bacterium ANBcel3; assembly: GCA_030012235.1. GTDB lineage: Bacteria > Bacteroidota > Rhodothermia > Balneolales > Natronogracilivirgulaceae > JASCXY01. The sequence continues at coordinate 4,097 of JASCXY010000081.1, forward strand.
TACTTCCGGTGCCGTCATGTCAGAGGTGTTGAACCCATTAAAATCAAATAGTGGCGGCATTGTTTCCTTCCATCCGGTACAGACGTTTAACGGACATAATGAAGAAACGGCGTTTAAAAATACTTTTGTCACACTGGAAGGTTCAGAAGCACTTTGCATGGAATTAAAGTCATTGGTGCGGGCACTGGGCGCGCGGCCTTTGCTTGTTACCCCGGAACAAAAGAAAGCCATTCATCTTGCCGCGGTGTTTATTTCCAACTTTTATGTGGCTTTGTTTTCAGGAGCAAGGGCTATTTTAAAAGAACATAAGGTGGATGTGCGGACCAGAGAGCTCTTCGGACCAATTGCGGAGCAGACGCTTCAATCACTTCTTCAGCACTCTCCCAGGGAAGTTCTGACCGGTCCGATTGCCCGCGGGGATGCGGATTCTGTTAAAAAACATCTCGAAATATTGAATCGTATGCCGGACTGGGATCCCGTGTATCGTGAAATGAGCAAAGCCGCTCTTAGACTGGCACAGGAAATGCCGGACAGAGATCAGGGCAAAGACAAGGAACTGGAGAACCTTCTTTAAATTCAAAAACGAGGACAACCCAGGAGATGCTGATCTACTGTAAACGATGACAACAAAACCCGAAGATTTCTTTGAGCGTGTATATCAGGTCGTTGCCAAAATTCCCAAAGGACGTGTAACGACCTATGGAGCCATCGCCAGGCATCTTGGTATAGGAGGAAGTGCACGGATGGTGGGATGGGCTTTAAATCAGACGTTACATCAGAAACCATCGAAAAGAAGCCAGGATCGGGAAAAAACTAAAAAAGAGGGTCAAACCGGATACGCCACTCCCATTCTTCCGTGTCACCGGGTGGTTAACCGAATGGGAGAGTTGACAGGAAAAGCCTGGTTTGGGGGAGATCTCATGGAACAGCTTTTGAGAGCCGAGGGGGTGGAGTTTGATGATAAGGGGAGAGTAGATATGAAACGTCATCTGTGGGAACCCGGGCAGGATACGTAAGGCGATATATCCGCTTTTGATAATTGTTTCGTATCTTAATGGCCTGTTTATGGTGGCCTGATTTCGCAGGGTTACCGTTCAGAGTAGACTTTTTCATTTCTTGTAAATAAAACGCCCGGAAAAACCATGAAACCCATTCGATGGAAGGATACATATCCGGTAATGGAGCATTTTTACACCATCCAGGGTGAGGGCTATCACTCCGGGCAGGCCGCGTACTTTATTCGGTTAGGCGGATGTGATGTAGGGTGTTGGTGGTGTGATGTGAAAGAGAGCTGGAGTACGGAAGGCCACCCGCTGTTGTCGGTGAAGGAGCTGGCTGATACTGCAAAGGCATCCGGAGCCCGGGTGGTTGTGATAACCGGCGGAGAACCATTGATGCACAATCTGGAGGCGTTAACAGACGGGTTGCATGCCTGTGGGCTGAAGATTCATCTTGAAACCAGTGGTTCATCAGAGCCGAGTGGCAATCTGGACTGGATTACACTTTCACCTAAACGATTCAAAGAGCCCGTTGAAGAGATATATCCTCTTGCAGACGAACTCAAAGTCGTTGTTCTGAACCAGAAAGATTTGGAATATGCCGAAAAAGAAGCCTTAAAATGCCGCCCGGGTATCCGCAAAATGCTTCAACCGGAATGGGATTCTCCCAAAGCCATCCCGCTGGTCGTTTCCTACGTCAAAAAACATCCGGAATGGGTGATCAGCCTGCAAACGCACAAATATCTGAATGTTCCGTAAAAGAATAAAAATTCAGACTAAAACTGCGAAAGGCCATGCTCAACCGTTAGCGCCGGTATGATGGTCATTCCTTCCAGGCGCTCCGGACGAAGAGTGCGGTCATCGGTAATATCCCGGATCAGTATTTCCTTGATTTGATCCGGAAACAGGCGTTCAATTTCACGGTAAATCTCAGGATCATATTGGCCCGAATCGCCCACCAGAATAAACCGGCGGTTCGGGAAGTGGCCGATGATGGTTTCTATGGTTGCTTTCTTATGTTCGAAGGTAACCTGTTCGTTTGTGACCATATCTTCAAGATCGGACCACGTACTTAGTGTCGTAAGGTTCTTTTTGACATCTCTCATGTGAAAGCTGCCGGAAGGGTATCCGGCCTCTGGGCCAAGAAGAAAGTCGGTAAGAGGCGTATAAAACTGTCTGGGTGTACCCGAGACATAGTGCACCGGATAGTCTTTCCATGCTTCAAAAAAAGCGGGCATTTCAGGGGCAATGGCATACTCTTTAAAGAAGGCATTGCGTACGGCGATTCGGGAACCGGCCGGCATTTCACTGATTTTTATGGTGTCGTCGATATCGGAAATCACAGAAATGCCTTCGGGGGGAATAACCCGGATCGATCCCTTCCCACGATGTCCTTCTGATACCATCCGAACGGTAAGCCATTCACTGTTATCCGGAGTGTTGCTCAGGAGTTCCTCCATACGCTCACTGCTTAAGCGAAGACATGCAGAAATCCGGCCATTTCGATCGGTTCGAAGCGGACGGCCGTTATCATCGGTAAGCGTGATGATCTTTTGGTGAGGATCCTGGTCGATGGTGAAGGAGATGATTTCCCGGGATTCACTATCAGCGACAAACGTTTTGATGCGCTCGTTAAAAAGGGCTCGTTCCTCATCAGAAAGGTCAAAAAAACGCTGAAAAAGAGAAATCAGGGGCCGTTGCACATAAGAACGAGGCTCATAGACATAGAGATGAACCGGGACCACCCATTCGTTTCCGTCGAAGTAGGCATACGTAGAGTAAAAGTCCACCTGATCGAGGTCGTTTTCCTTCCATTCTGCGTAACCGATCAGGGAAAAAAGCAGAAGCATGATACCCGTAGTAACTGAATAAAGCGTCTTCATTGGTCCGATCGTTTTCAAGTGGCCTTTAGCCGACAGTATGAGCAAAAAATAGTATAAACCATATTTTAACAAAAAAGGTGTCTTTTCGACAATCTTTTTTGAATCCTGTCACGAAGAATGGGATTCCAGAATAGTGGATAAACGGTCGTTAAAATCCTCTGTTTCCACTGGTTCAAAACGTGTTCCTGTCAACGTTTCAAATAGCTCACAATACCGCTCGAAAATGGAGATGCGAAGCGTATCCGGAAGCGCTGGAAGGACAGAATCCATGTGAGCATGGTGACCCTCCTGAATAAGCCACTCTCTTAAAAACTCTTTAGAGAGTTGTTTTTGCGGAGTACCTTTATCCAGACACTCCTGGTAGGTATCGGCATAAAAAAAGCGGGAGGAATCCGGAGTGTGAACTTCATCCATCAGTGTAAGTTTACCATCAAACAGACCGAATTCATATTTGGTGTCCACCAGGATCAGGCCTTGTTTTCGGGCGGTTTCTGCCCCTCTCTTGTAGAGTGCGATGGCGGTTTGACGGATCTGCTTCCAGAGGTCTTCAGAAACGAGACCGCCGGACAAAATTTCGGCTTCGGAAATATCCTCGTCGTGGCCCTCATGGGCTTTGGTTGTAGGAGTAAGCAAGGGCTCCGGAAAAGCCTCATTTTGACGTAATCCATCCGGCATGGAAACCCCGCAAAGTGTTCGGAGTCCGTTGGAGTACGTTCTCCAGGCATGTCCGCTCAGATATCCCCGGACAACGACTTCCACAGGAACCGGAGAACATTTTTTTGCTATGGTAATATTGGGGTGGGGAACTTCGAGAACATGATGGGGACACAGATCCGCGATCTTCTGAAAGCCGTGCCAGGCGAGCATATTCAACAGCTGGCCTTTAAAGGAGATGGGTTCCGCAAAAATATGGTCAAATGCAGAAATGCGATCGGTAGATACGATCAAAAGCCGGTTGCCCGGGAGGGTATAAATATCCCGCACCTTGCCCCGGTAATCGGGAGGCCTGTCTTTTGCAGAGGATTCTTTCAGGCAATTACGAAGGAGCCAGGAAGCATTAAAACGGCTGTTCAAAAGAGGGTAACAGGTTAAGGTCTTTTGGTGGATGCGCGAATAACAAGTTCAGGTTCTACGGTTTTCTGAACCAGTGAAGTGTCCTTGTTTTTAATCATGTGGGTAATTCGGTCAATGGCCTGAATACCGACATCGTACATTTTTTGATCAATGGTTGTGAGCCCCAGGTATCTGGAGGTTTTAATATTGTCATAACCTAAAACGCCGATATCTTGCGGAACGTTGACATCTGCTTCCTTAAGGGCGTGAAGAGCTCCGATGGCCTGGGCATCGTTATTACAAAAAATAGCTTCCGGCAGCCCTTTATTGCCCATCATAATCTGAATAGACTCATAGCCGGCTTCTTCACTGTATCCGGAATGTTTTCGGGTTATTCCGGCAGCAAAAAAAGCTTCATCAATGGGAATTTGATGTTTTGCCAAGGCGTCTCTAAATCCTTTTTCCCGAGAGTCGGCTACAGGAGACTTACTGTGGGATTTTACCATGCCCATTTTTCTGTACCCCTGATCAATCAGGTGTTCGCCGGCAAGAAATCCGCCCCGGTAATTATCCCAGTAGATGTAATTAAAATCTTCGTGTTTGCTTCCGATTAAAACCACGGGGATTTCTGAGTTTTTGAGCCTTTTTTCAATTTCACTGTCAATGTGAATAGAGATGATCAGCAGGGCATCCGGAATTCCACGGTCAAGAAATGTTTTAAAGCTTTCCTGTGGATTTTGAGAACCGGTATTGTAAATAATAAAATCAAGGTCCGTGCTCTTAAGCTGATCCTTAATTCCTTTGAGAACCTCATTAAAGAAAGGAGAGGTAAAGGTTGGAACGGCAACAGCGATTACCTGAGCTTCACGGCGCGCAAGTTTACGGGCATTTGCCTGAGGCCGGAAATCCAGCTCTTCAATGGCTTTTTGAACGCGGTCTTTGGTTTCTTTTGATACGTAGGGAGATCCGTTTAATACCCTAGAAACAGTGGATATAGCGACATTGGCGACCCGGGCAACGTCATAAATGGTCTGTTTTTTTGCCATAATAATTTGGGGTGATATTTTAAAAAATATCGTTTATCGTATTTATAAATACATTTGAGTAAAATAACGAAAAAAACTAACTAGTTAAATCTTTTTACCGTCTAAAACTGAAATACACCTATTATCCGGCGAAGCCTGTGAACGAAAGAAAATTATTTACGTTTGTCCAAGTGTATACTCAGTAATTTACGCATATACCCTATTGATAAGAATCTCTATTTATGAAACTGCGTTCTGTCAACCGCTCGTTAACTCCTGAACTTGAAGAGGCCTATCACTGGTGTGAGGAGGTTACACGTTCATATGCCAAGACCTTTTACTTTGCCGCCCGGTTTCTCCCTATAGAAAAACGTTATCCGGTATACGCCGTATATGCCTTATGCAGAATGCTGGATCATCTGGCGGATGAGCAGACAGATATATATACGGGAAAACAGATATCCATGGATAAAACGGAGGAAGCACTGATTGCATGGAGTCGTAAACTGGAAGAAACCTATCAGGGGAAGGCATCAGACCATCCGGTTCTGCTCGCTTTGGCCGATGTATTAAAGACACATGACATCTCCATGCATCTTCCTTTGTTACTGATCGATGGAGTTCGGTCTGATTTGGTCAAAACCCGGTATGAAACCTTTGAAGAGGTAAAAGAGTATTCGTACCGTGTGGCTTCGGTCGTTGGACTGATGGTGTGTGAGATCTTTGGGTATACTGATCAAAAGGCACTGGACTATGCGGTCGACCTGGGTATTGCGATGCAGCTAACCAATATTCTCAGAGATGTGGGAGAAGACCTCAAAAGAGGACGTATTTATCTGCCGTCGGAAGACATGAAGCGTTTTGGTGTATCAGAAGATGATTTAATAAATCACCGCCTTACATCTTCCTTTAGGGATTTAATGAAATTTCAGATTGAGCGGGCACGTTCCTATTATACACGTTCCGAACCCGGGATACCGTTGCTTTCTCCGGACAGCAGGTTCCCGATTTATCTGGCACGGTTTCATTATGCGGCTATTTTGAAAAAAATAGAATCTAATGGATATCAAGTATTTACGAAGAGAGCTTATCTCCCTTTTTGGAAAAAAGTCGGGTTGATACCACGCATTTTATTTATAATGATGAATGGCCGGTAATGAGAGTGCTATTTTCCATCGGTATCTGAAAAAATGGAACGTTGATGGCAGGGTAAAAAAAAGTATCTTTTTTAAGAAATGAACTGCCGAAGTGGTGAAGACACATTCAATATGAAAAATAAGTCCCGTTTGCCCTATACATCTGACAGAAAGCTTTATGAAAAGCTGAATCATCTTGATACCGAACAGCGCAACCCGGAGTCATGGAATATTGATCTTGCCGACCCGGAAGAGATTGTCCGGATCATGAACGGGCAGGATCGTCTGGTAGCGGAATGTGTGGCCTTGAAATCAAAAGAAATTGCAGTGGCAATAGACAGGGCGGCAACTGCTTTGTCCCGTGGTGGGCGGATTATCTATGTCGGAGCCGGTACAAGTGGACGGCTGGGGGTTATCGACGCCGCTGAGTGCCCGCCTACGTTCGGTACGGATCCCGGGCAGGTAGTGGCCTGTATTGCCGGAGGGCCGGAGGCGGTATTCCAGGCTCAGGAAGGGGTAGAGGATCGACCTGAAGAGGGTATGCGCGATATGTCCATCATCAAGGTGACGGATAAGGATATCATTTGCGGGCTTGCGGCCAGCGGACGCACACCATATGTGCTGGGGGCGCTTGAAGAGGCCTCCCGTTGTGGTGCAGAAACGGTAATGGTGTGTTGTGTCGGGCAGAAACAATTGGATGCATCGGTTAAGGCCGGCCTGATCATTGACATTCCGGTTGGACCTGAAGTAATTATGGGAAGTACCCGTCTTAAAAGCGCTACGGCGCAAAAGATGGTTTGCAATATGATCACAACCGGTGCCATGATTCGATTGGGGAAAATCTATGAAAATGTGATGGTAGATTTGATGCTGACCAATGAAAAGCTGGTGCAGCGTGCCATTCGTATCCTCTCAATGCTTACCGGCCTGGAGTATAATGAAGCACGGGCCGCTCTTGAAAAAGCGGATGGAAACGTAAAAACAGTCATGGTTATGGTAAAGGCCGGTGTAAGTGCGGAAAAAGCAAAAAGCCTGCTGAGTGAACATGAGGGGTTTATTC
>JASCXY010000082.1 GCA_030012235.1 Balneolaceae bacterium ANBcel3
CCAATGTTTTGATTTTGTGACCACCCATAGTAATCATGGGTTCAACTGCTAACGTTGTTCCAGCACGTAAACGTTTACCTCTTCCGGGTTTTCCATAATTAGGAACAGCAGGATCTTCATGAAGATTCTTTCCTACTCCATGACCTACAAGTTCACGAATTACTCCATATCCGGCTGATACACAATGAGACTGAATCGCATAACCGATATCACCGGTTTTGTTTCCATGTCTCGCTTGTTTTATCCCCAGGTACAAAGATTCCAGGGTTCTTTTCAACAAATTCATGGATTCATCATCGCATTCTTCAACTACAAAGGTATATGCAGAATCTCCAACAAATCCTTCTTTAATTATTCCGCAATCAATAGACACGATATCTCCGGCTTCCAAAACACGTTCACCAGGTATACCATGTACAATTTCATCATTAATTGAAATACATAGTGCTGCAGGAAAAGGGTTCCTTTTTGGTCCGTACCCTTTAAAAGCAGGTATTCCATTCTTCTTTGTGATATATTCTTCGGCAACTTCATTGAGCTTTTTCGTTGTAACTCCGTGTTTAATAAAACCAGCTACTTTAGCAAGAGTTTTAGAAACTAACTGAGCACTAACGCGCATTTTCTCAATTTCATTGTCACTTTTAAGGTATATCACAACATTACTATCTTCTTCGTCCTCTGATTCTTCCGGATTTCATAAATCCATCATAGTGTCTCATCATCAAATGACTTTCTATCTGTTGTAGTGTATCAAGTGAAACACTCACAAGAATCAAAAGGCTGGTTCCGCCATAAAACATTGCAAATCCCGGAGTAACTCCAAAGTTTGCTGCTACTGCCGGGAGGATTGCTACAATAGCAATAAATATGGATCCAGGCAGGGTTATTCGGGATAATATATTATCGATAAATTCAACCGTCTGTTTTCCAGGACGAACACCAGGAATAAATCCACCCTGCTGTTTCATCGTATCTGCCATCTGTTTCGGATTAATAACAATGGCTGTATAGAAAAAGGTGAAAAAGACTACAATTATCGCAAAAATGATAGAGTATGCCACTCCTGTAAAATCACTTGACCAGGCTGTGAGCATTTGAACGGTTTCGTTACCAGGGAAAAATGTACCCACCGTACTTGGGATAAACATAATAGATTGTGCAAAAATAATGGGCATTACACCGGCCGCATTAACTCTTAGTGGCAGATATTGAGTAGTACCACCGTACACTTTTCTTCCTACCACTCTTTTTGCATACTGAACAGGAATTCTGCGCTGTCCCTGAGTAAGTAATACAACAGAAGCAATGACCAATGCAAGAACTCCAAGCTCAAACAAGACAATAAAGATATTGTTTTTTGTCTGAATCTCATTAATTAAACTGGTTGGAAGTGCTGCAATGATACCAATCATAATGAGTAAAGAAATACCGTTTCCAATACCTCTTTCTGTAATTCTTTCACCAAGCCACATTACAAAGATGGTACCGGCAGTCAATACAATCATTCCCGTTATAATAAACGCGGTATTACTTACAACAATAGCTTCCGGAGAGGTGTTCATCAGATTTATCGAGAAACCTATGGACTGTACCAAAGTGATCAGTACCGTTCCGTAGCGGGTAAGCTGATTGATTTTCCTTCTCCCTTCCTCTCCTTCTCTTTGAAGTTTCTGGAAATAGGGAACAACGGCACCCATAAGCTGGATAATAATGGCTGCTGTGATATAAGGCATTATACCGAGAGCAAAAACACCTGCTCTGGCAAAAGCACCTCCAACAAACAAGTCAAACAATCCAAGCAAGTCGGTTGCAGCTCCAGTAGTTGCCGTTAACTGAGAAGCATCTACCCCTGGCATGGTAATGTATGTACCTAACCGATAGATGAGAAGAATACCTACGACATAAAAAATTCTTTTACGTAGTTCTTCAATTTTAAAGATGTTCTGGAAATTTTGAATCAAACTCATTCGGATTCAGAAATCGGTAATAATTCAGATTTTAGTTACTGTGCCACCAGCTTTTTCAATTTTTTCAACTGCTGTTTTACTAAAGCCGTGTGCTTCAATCGACAATTTTTCACTGGCTTCGCCACGACCAAGGATTTTGACCCTTTCCTTTTTCTTAGCGACACCGGCAGAGACAAGGTCTTCAAATGTTATGGTATTTCCTAGTCTTTTCTTTTCCTGCAATTCAGCGATAACATCTAGGTTAACAGGAATGTATTCCTTTCTGAAAGGATTTTTGAAACCAAATTTTGGAATTCGGCGCTGAAGTGGCATTTGTCCACCTTCAAATCCACGTTTTTGTGAATATCCGCTTCCTGCTTTTTGACCTTTATGTCCTTTTCCGGATTGTTTTCCCAGTCCAGATCCTTCACCACGGCCAACACGCTTTTTTGTTTTCCTGTTCTGAGCTGGTGCTACAAGAGTATGTAATTTCATGGATGCTGATTCTTGTATGTTAAATTTCTATCAACCTTCAAAAACTTTTTTGAGTGATACTCCGCGTCTTTGTGCAATCTCAACAGGATCTTGCATGCGTTTTAACGCATCAAAAGAAGCTTTTACTACGTTGTGCGGATTTGAAGACCCAAGAGATTTCGTAAGGATATTTTGTAATCCTGCACTTTCGACCACTGCTCTTACAGCTTCACCGGCTATAACACCAGTACCCTCTGCGGCAGGTCTCAAAAGTACTTTTCCGGCGCCACATTTTCCAATAATGGGATGCGGAATAGATCCTGACTTGGTTAAAGGAATACGAATCAGGTTTTTCTTCGCATTATCGATGCCCTTTTGAATGGCATCAGAAACCTCATTCGCTTTACCAAGCCCATGTCCAACTATCCCCTCTTTGTTTCCAACTACCACAATAGCGTTGAAACTGAAGCGACGTCCACCTTTTACTACCTTGGAAACACGATTGATATGCACCAATCTTTCTTCAAGGTTAAGCTCACTGGCTTTAATATTGTATTGTTTTCTTTTAATCTTTGGCATAAGAAATATGGATTAAAACTGTAATCCTCCTTTACGAGCACCTTCGGCTACATTTTTTACAATTCCGTGATATTTATAACCGCTGCGGTCAAATACTGCTTTGGTAATACCCTTTTCTTTGGCTTTTTCTCCGATATACTTACCGATCATTTCAGCCACTTCCATTTTTGATTTTTCGCTAAAAGAATCTTTCAGTTCTTTAGAGAGCGTAGAAGAAGCTGCAATAGTTACTCCGGCCTGATCATCAATCAGTTGAGCATATACATGTTTAGAACTTTTGAAAACACACAACCGTGGTCTTTCAGCTGTTCCGGTAATCTTCTTTCGGACTCTCAGCCTAATTTTTTTTCTACGAGCTGTTTTTGAAAAATTACTCATTATTCTGCTCCAAATTGATTATCCGGCTGATTTACCGGCTTTTTTACGTACTTGTTCACCTACATATCGAATACCTTTCCCTTTATAAGGTTCCGGTGGACGCAAGGATCTGATTTTAGCAGCAACCTGACCAACGAGCTCTTTGTCAATTCCGCTAATTATAATTCTTGGATTTTTGGATGATTTCGTATCCACTTCCAGGGTCACTCCATCCGGAGGTACAAAGAAAAAAGGATGGGAAAAACCAAGAGCCAACTCAAGAATATTTCCATTGAGTGTTGCTCTAAAGCCGACCCCTATAACTTCGAGTTCTTTTTTAAATCCCTCTGTAACTCCAGTAACCAAATTTGAGATCAAAACACGGTATAAACCATGCAATGAACGTACGGCTTTGTCTTCGGAGTCACGAGTAAGAACTACTTCGTTTTCATTTTTTTCAATTTTAAGGCAAGGATCAACCTGCAAAGACAGTTGACCTTTTGTTCCTTTAACGGTTACCATGTTTTGTGGATCAACCGAGAACTCTACACCTTTAGCCAGCGTAACTGGCATTTTACCAATTCGAGACATAGTTACTTAATTTTTAATAAACGTAACAAAGAATTTCTCCACCTATACGCAATTTTCTGGCTTCTTTATCGGTCATTACTCCTTTAGAAGTTGTAAGAATTGCAATACCAAGGCCATTATGTACGCGGGGAAGATTATCGGCACCGCAGTAGTTTCTAAGGCCCGGTTTAGAAACACGAGTCATTTTTTTGATGACCGGCAAGCCATAATGATCGTATTTCAAAAAAATACGAAGCAGACCTTGCAGGTTATCATCGATATCCAGGTATCGCTGAATATATCCTTTATCCTGAAGAATTTGAGTAATCGCCCGTTTCATTTTAGAAGCAGGGATATCAACTCTTCTATGCCCGGCTTGCTGGGCATTGCGGATACGTGTCAGATAATCGGAAATTGGATCAGTCATGATTTATTTTTAGTTCTGATATATATTTACCAACTGGCTTTTTTAACACCAGGAATTTTACCTGCTGAAGCCAGTTCTCTGAATTTAATTCTGGAAATTCCAAATGCCCCGACATATCCCCGACTTCTACCGGTCAGTGAACATCTTTGTCTTATACGTGTAGGGCTGGCATCACGAGGAAGTTTTTGCAGTGCTTCATAGTCACCGGCTTCTTTTAATGCCCTTCTTTTAGCGGCATACTTTTCAGCCGTTTCCATTCTTTTTTTATTTCTTGCTATCCAGGATTTCTTGGCCATAATTCCTTTTAATTTTGTCTTTTTACAAAGGGCATTCCGAAGTATTTAAGCAACTGGAGTGCTTGTTCATCGGTTTCTGCTGTAGTTACAAAAGAGATATCCATTCCATGGATTCTGTCCAGATTATCTGTATCGATTTCCGGGAAAATAGAATGCTCCTTTATACCCATCGTATAATTACCACGGCCATCAAAGCCTTTATCAGAAACACCTTGAAAATCTCGTGTTCTTGGTAATGCCAGGTTGATCAAGCGATCCAGAAATTCATACATAATTTTGCCTCTCAAGGTTACTTTACAACCTATAGGCATTCCATCTCTAAGCTTAAAATTAGAAATAGATTTTCTGGCTCTGGTAACGACAGGTCGTTGTCCGGAAATATCAGAGATATTTTTCAAGACATCATCCAGTACTTTTTTGTCAGCTACCGCTTCGCCAACTCCTGCATTGATTACAATCTTCTGGAGTTTAGCTACAGCCATATCGTTTTTAGCGTTAAAGTCTTTTTTAAGCTTGGAAACGATCTCTTTTTTGTATTCGGTATATAATCTTGCTTCTGCCATAGTGGTATTTTCTGACTTATTTATCGAGCGTTTCTCCGCTCACTTTGGCGACTCTGACCCATCTGCCTTTTCCACTTTCCGAAACCCAAGACCGGCCAACACGGGTCGCCTGGTCACTCACGGGATCAACGGGAAGTACATTGGATACATGTATGGGCATTTCCTGTTTCATTCTTCCACCCTGCGGATTTTCCTGACTGGGCTTTTGATGCTTGGTCCGCATATTAATGCCTTCTATCAGTACTCTGTCTTTTTCGGGAAATAATCGCAATACTTTTCCACGCTTTCCACGGTCGTTACCGGAAATCACTTCAACGATATCGCCTTTTTTTATGTGAAATTTCTTTTGAGTGTTTTTTTTACGCGGCATAATCCAGCTCTTATCTTATTAAAGTACTTCAGGTGCCAATGAGATAATTCTCATAAAATTCTTTTCACGCAGTTCTCTGGCAACAGGACCAAAAATTCGGGTTCCGATAGGTTCCTGATCCTTATTAATAATTACAGCAGCATTTTCATCAAATCGGATATAGCTGCCATCCTTTCTGCGATATTCTTTTTTTGTTCTTACCAATACGGCACGTACAACTTCACCTTTTTTAATGGTGCCTCCTGGCAGAGCCGATTTGACTGAGCAAATAACAAGATCACCAATACGGGCATATCTACGCTTGGAATCACCAAGAACTTTAATACACATCACCTTTTTGGCGCCGCTATTATCAGCTACAGTTAGTATGGACTGTGTTTGAATCATGGCTAATTTCTTTCTATTCTTGCAAGAATGATTTGTTACTTGGCTTTTTCAATGATTTCGACCAATCTCCATCGCTTATTTTTCGAAAGCGGCCTGGTTTCCATTATACGTACAAGGTCCCCTGGTTTTGCTTCGTTATTTTCGTCATGTGCGAGATACTTACGGTTTTTCTTTATGAATTTTCCGTAAATAGGATGTTTGATCTGTCGTTCAATGGATACAGTGATAGATTTATCCATTTTATCACTGACAACCCGACCGGTTCTTTGTTTGCGTTGATTTCGCGCAGATGTTTCCGTGCTCATGTTCTGATTATCCTCTATGCTTTAACTTCGGTCTGTTCTGCTCGGTTTTTTTCGGCTAATATGGTATACAGTCTGGCAAGTTCTTTGCGATGATTTTTTATTTTCGCTGGACTTTCTACCTGGCCTGCTACCGCTTTATTGAAATAGAGTTTCTGAAGAGACTCATTTTCATCTTTTATTCGAGCTTCCAGCTCAGCTATCGATAAATCTCTGAGTTCGTGTGCTTTCATAATTCTTTTAATTATTGTCCGTCGTAGTTACGCCGGACCACAAATTTAGTTTTGATTGGAAGCTTAAAAGCAGCTAATCGCAATGCTTCTCTTGCCAGTGACTCGGATACTCCTGTAATTTCAAAAAGGATTCGACCGGGTTCAACAACAGCAACAAAGTGATCGGGAGCGCCTTTTCCTTTACCCATCCTGGTTTCAGCTGCCTTTTTAGTAATGGGTTTATCCGGGAAAATACGAATCCATGTCTGGCCATCCCTTTGCAACCTTCTGGTTATAGCAATACGGCAAGCTTCAATCTGGCGAGACGTTATAAACTTCGGTTCCAAAGCCTTTAACCCAAAATCTCCGAAAGCTAACTGGTGGCCCCGTCCTGAAACACGCTTCATTCGGCCACGCTGTACTTTCCTGTGTTTAACTCGTTTTGGTTCTAACATGATACGTTACGTTATATTTCAATTATTCAGCTTTTTTTCTGCGACGCTGACCTCCACGAGAACGTTTGGATCGGCGTTTTTCATTTTGGCCTTCTCCTTCAGGACTCGTAGTTACTGCAGCTGGAGTGAGGTCTACATCTCCAATTATTTCACCTTTGAAAATCCACACTTTGATTCCAATGCTTCCATAGATGGTCTGTGCAGTGGCAACGGCATAATCAATGTCTGCCCGAAAGGTATGAAGAGGGACACGCCCTTCTTTATACTGTTCAACTCTTGCCATTTCAGCACCACCCAGCCTGCCGGAACATTTAATTTTTATTCCCTTTGCTCCCATCCTCATTGCGGAAGCAATAGAGGTTTTCATGGCACGTCTGAATGATATTCTGGATTCCAGCTGCTGTGCAATATTCTGAGCTACAAGGTTTGCATCAGTTTCGGGACGCTTTATCTCACTAATATTGATCTGAACATCCTTTTTTGTGATTTTTCTAAGCTCTTCTCTAAGTAACTCTACTTGCTCTCCACCTTTGCCAATAATCACACCTGGCCGGCTGGTCATGAGCGTAAGAAGTACACGTTTAGGTGTTCTTTCAATAATAATTCGGGATAAGCCTCCATTTCGAAGTCTTGCTTGCAGATAATTCCGAAGCTGATCGTCTTCTTTCAGATTTTCGGGCACCTGATCTTCAGAATACCAGTTTGAATCCCATCCACGAATAATTCCTAATCTAAGTCCGGTTGGATTTACTTTTTGTCCCAAAACTTATTCCTCGTTTACTTGTTTATCATCAGCTAATTCCGCGTCTTTTTTAGAAACAACCACCGTAATATGGCTGGTTCTTTTCCTAATCGGGTGTGCTCTTCCCATAGGTGCAGGTTGAATACGCTTCAGAGTAGGCCCTTCATCTACATATATCTCACGTACAACAAGCTCTTCATTATCAAGCGGCTCATCTTCAAAGCGATCTCGCAGATTTGCTGCGGCAGAACCGATCACTTTAGATACCACTTCAGCAGCTTTTTTTGTGGTGAACTTTAAACGCGTCATTGCTACATCCACCTTTTCACCCCTTACCACATCTGCAACCAGACGTACTTTTCGTGGGGAAATACGGATATATCGCTGAACAGCCTTGGCTTCGTATGTGACTGTATCTTCCATTATCTATTATTTTTTATCCCCTTTTTTTACGGGGTGTCCTTTAAAAATACGAGTAGGTGAAAACTCACCAAGTTTATGTCCAACCATATTCTCGGTAACATAAACCGGAATAAACTGTTTGCCATTATGTACGGCAAAAGTTAAACCAACAAAGTCCGGAGAAATCATTGATCCGCGAGACCAGGTTTTGATAACCTTTTTACTACTTGTTTCATTGGCCTTATCCACTTTTTGCTGAAGCTTATAATGGATATAAGGGCCTTTTTTTAGTGATCTAGGCATACTGAATTACTGTTTTTGGTTTCTTCTGCGAACAATAAACTTGGAAGAAAGCTTTTTCTTTTTTCTTGTTTTAAAACCCTTGGCAATTTGCCCCCATGGAGAACGGGGATGTCCGCCTGAAGACTTTCCTTCACCTCCACCCATTGGGTGATCAACCGGGTTCATCACCGTTCCTCTAACCGTCGGGCGAACACCTTTCCATCTGTTTCTACCTGCTTTACCCATTGTTACATTAAAATGATCAGGGTTGCTTACTACACCAACGGTAGCCATGCACTTTCCATTAATCATTCTAATTTCACCTGAGGGCATTTTCAAGGTTACATATTTTTCAGTTTTGGCAATAACCTGAGCACTTGCTCCAGCACTTCTAATCAGTTTGCCACCATTACCAGGAGAGTATTCCACATTATGCACGGTAGTACCCAGTGGCATATTTTCCAACGGCATAGCATTTCCAATATCGGGTGCCACTGTAATGCCACTTATGACTTTTGTGCCAACTGAGAGCTTGTCCGGAGCAATTATATATCTTTTTTCTCCATCTGCATAGGCAAGTAAAGCAATTCTTGCTGTACGATTAGGATCGTACTCAATGGTTTTTACTGTTGCAGGTATGTCGTACTTATCTCTTTTAAAATCAATAAGACGATACCTTTTTTTATGGCCTCCACCAATATGCCTGACGGTCATTTTTCCCCGGTGGTTCCTTCCTCCGGTACGATGAAGTTTGACAACAAGCGATTTTTCCGGTCTATCTGATGTAATATCAGAAAAATCCGGAGCAATTCTGTGTCTTGTGCCTGGCGTTATAGGTTTTACTTTTCGAGTTGCCATTCTAATTCACTTTAAATTTCTGTAAAGAAGTCGATTTCCTGGCCTTCCTTAATGGAGATAATGGCCTTTTTTGTTGCCGGTGTTCTACCCGAGATAAAACCTCTTCGGGTATGTCTTCCTTTGGGTTTACCAGGGTTAATCATTGTATTGATTCTGGTAATAGTTACTTCAGGATAAAGTTCTTCTATTGCTGCCTTAATCTGAGGTTTTGTAGCTGTTTTAACTACTTCGAAGGCATATTTATTCTCTTTTTCCTGTATGCCTGTCAGCTTTTCAGTAATCAATGGTTTGATTAATACTCTTTTCATGCTTCTGCCTCCTCCGCTTTTCTGTTAAGGCTATTCTCAAGAGACTTTACGGCACTTTCCTGTATAACAACCACATCAGCATTCATAATCTGATATGTTGCCGGCTTATTGGATTCCAGAATGCTTACTCTTGGGATGTTCCTGCCGGATTTATACACAGACTTCTGTGTTCCATCGGTCAATAAGAGAACTTTTTTTCCATCACAATTCAGTGCCTTAAGAATATCTTTGAAGGATTTTGTTTTTGGCTCTTCAAAAGTAAAGTCTTCAATGATAAGAACACTTTCATCCTTTGCCTTATAGGAAAGGGCGGATTTTCTTGCAAGGCTTCTCATTTTTTTAGTGAGTCGCACAACATAGTCTCTGGGTTGCGGTCCAAAAACAGTCCCCCCCCCCTTTAACAAAGGTGATCGGATGGTACCTCTTCTGGCCATACCCGTACCTTTTTGTCTGTATGCTTTTCTACCACCACCCCGAACCTGAGAACGTCCTTTAGTACTGGCGGTTCCTCTTCTTTGGTTGGCAAGATAAGATCGAACATCTTCATAGATGACCTGATCGTTTGGTTCTATGCCAAATATGGAATCGTCAAGAGTAATCTCACGACCACTATCGGATCCGTCTTTATTTAAAACTTTTAGTTTCATCGCAAAAAGCAATTGATATTATCCGTGATTATAAACTTCTACCAGTCGGTTCTTGGGGCCAGGGATAGCACCTTTAATCATAATCAGGTTTGCATCGGGAATAACCTTCACCAATTCAAGCCTTTTTACTTTAACTCTGCTGTTTCCGGTTCTTCCTCCCATCTTCATACCTTTAAATACTTTAGATGGATCTGAAGATTGTCCGATTGAACCAGGTGCTCTTTCTCTGTTATGCTGTCCGTGAGTTCTACCTCCGACACCAGAAAAACCATGTCTTTTGACAACTCCCTGAAAGCCTTTTCCTTTAGAGTATCCGACAACATCCACATAGGTTTGTTCTCTGAAAACATCTTCGATGCTGAGGGTATCTCCAATTTTTGCACCTTCCGGAACAAAGTCACGCATCTCTTTAATATGACGCTTAGGAGTGGTATTAGCTTTAGCGAAATGACCTTTCAGTGCTTTGCTGACAAGTTTCTCACGTTTTTCAACGGAAGCAATCTGAATCGCATCGTACCCGTCTACTTCCATTGATTTAATTTGTGTAATAACACAAGTTTCAATTTCAATAACCGTGACAGGAACGTTGTTTCCAGCTTCGTCAAAAACGCTGGTCATTCCAATTTTTTTTCCAATTAATCCAGTCATTGTACTTAGGAATCGATTTCCTTATTAAACTTTAATTTCCACATCAACACCGGAAGGTAATTCCAGTTTCATGAGCGCATCTACGGTTTGTGAACCTGTAGATAAGATATCAATCAGCCTTTTATGGGACCTTGACTCAAATTGCTCACGTGATTTCTTGTCAACGTGTGGTGAACGATTCACAGTAAAGATACTTTTTGCTGTTGGTAACGGAATAGGACCGGATACTACAGCACCAGTAGACTTTACGGTTTTAATGATTTTTTCAGCTGATTTATCGATCAGGTTATGGTCGTAAGATTTCAGCTTAATTCTTATTTTTTGTTGGGTTGCCACTTGA
>JASCXY010000083.1 GCA_030012235.1 Balneolaceae bacterium ANBcel3
AAGATACCGACGGAAGGTTGCCAAGGGGCTTGATGAGTGTAGCGCCGGTAACAGCAGCCAGGTCACGTGCAACACCAAGATGGCAGGCGGCATCCGGGCGGTTGGGGGTCAATCCGATTTCAAAGACATAATCCACCGATGTGCCGGATATCCTGGAAAAAGGGGTGCCGGGCTGTAGTGCCGGATCCAGGACCATGATACCGCTGTGATCCGTTCCGATACCGAGCTCGTCTTCAGCACAAATCATTCCGGCAGATTTTTGGCCGCGGATTTTTGCTTTTTTTATGACAAACGGGGAACCGTCCGGTAAAGTAACAGGTAAAACGGCGCCGGGTGTGGCGACCACCACTTTTTGGCCTTTTTCGACATTTGGAGCACCGCAAACAATTTGAGACGTTTCCTCTTCTCCGATGTCCACCTGACAAACGACCAGTTTGTCCGCATCGGGGTGAGACTCCACCTGTAAGACTTCTCCGACTACAATGTGCTCAAAGTCTGAACCGGTTTTTTCGATTTCTTCCACTTCGAGTCCGGTCAGCGTAAGTATCTCAGCCGTTTTTTCCGGATCGGGAATATCAGACAAATAGCGGGATAACCAGTTATACGAAATTTTCATCGGTAAAAGTCAGTTTGATGCGGTTTTTAATACGGTCAGAAGGTTATAACACCGGGCGGATGCAGCCGGTGTGTAACTCAGGGAAACTGAGTCAGGAATCGGATATCGTTGTCATACAGCAACCGGATATCATCGATTTCATATCGAGACATGGTAATACGCTCGACTCCCATTCCAAAAGCAAAGCCGGACCACTCTTCCGGATCGATATCTACGGCTTTGAGGACATTCGGATGTACCATCCCGGCACCGAGGATTTCCATCCACTGTCCGGGCTTGTTTCCGGTTTCCCACCAGATATCCATTTCAAGGCTGGGTTCTGTAAACGGGAAAAAAGAAGGCCGGATACGGTATTTGAGTTGTTTTCCGAAAAGGTGCCGGGCAAACGTAATCAGGGTGTGCTTAAGGTCGGCGAGGCTGACCTTCTTGTCGACATAGAGCCCTTCCACCTGATGAAAGAGGCAATAGGATTTAGCCGTAATAGATTCGTTGCGATATACCCGTCCGGGCATGATGGCTCTGAAAGGCGGCTTGCCGTTTTTCATCAGCCGAATTTGAACCGGAGAGGTATGGGTTCGGAGCACCAGGTCTTTTTCCGGGTGGTCTTCTTCTTTGCGGATAAAGAACGTATCCTGCATATCCCGTGCCGGGTGTTCGGGAGGAAAATTCAGGGCCGTAAAATTATGAAAGTCATCTTCCAGTTCGGGTCCGTCTGCGATTGTAAATCCCAAACGGTAAAAGATCGTTTTGATCTCCTCCATGGTCTGTGACAGGGGATGGCTGGATCCGTTCAGAAGAGGAGGAGGGGTCAGTGTAGGATCGTCATGGGCGGCCCGTTTTTTACCCGTGGATGTTTCGAGAGAGGCCGAAGCTTCATCAAATCGAAGAACCGCCAGGTTTTTCAAAATATTTAATTCCTTTCCGAGACGGGCCCGGTCTTCGGGAGCCGCTTTTCCGATTCCGGCCAGAAGTTCCGTGATCCGGCCTTTTCTGGAAAGATATTTAAGCCGAAAGGCCTCCAGATTTTCCTTTGAATCAACAGGGAAAGAAGAAATTTCTTCTTTCAGGGCATCGATATCCGGTAGATGAGACATAATAATAGAGTCCAGGTTAAATGCGGTTGGGATACCTGTTTATATGCCGGAATGGAAAAAATAAGATACCGGCAAACCAGTGGTTTTCCCGGGAAAAACAAAAAAACCGGTAGCATTATACTACCGGTTTTTTGAAGTAAAACTTAGGGCTTGGCCGTTTTTACAATGGCGGCGAATGCCTGAGGATCATTTACCGCAAGATCAGCAAGTACTTTACGGTTAACTTCCATATTCTGGGCTTTCATTGCACCCATCAGTTTGGAATAGCTGGTACCGTTAATTCGGGCTGCGGCGTTAATTCGGATGATCCAGAGTTTTCTGAATTCTCTTTTGCGGACTCTCCTGTCGCGGTACTGGTATTGAAGGGCTTTATCCACCGCATTTTTGGCGACGGTATAGACCTTGCTTCTTGCACCCCAGTAACCTTTCGCACGCTCTAATACGCGTTTGCGACGGCGACGGGAAGCCACATTATTGGTCGATCGTGGCATTTTTCAGTAAGTTAAGGTGAATAAAAAGATCAGGAATAAGGAATAAGGTCACGTATCCGCGACTCATCGGCTTTAGCAACAATAGTCGCCTTCCTCAGATTTCTTTTCCTTTTCTGAGTTTTCTTTGTAAGAATATGACTGGTGTACGCTTTTTTACGCTTAATTTTACCGGAACCGGTAACTTTGAAGCGTTTTTTTGCGCCACTTATAGATTTTGTTTTTGGCATGATTAACCCAGTAAATTGGTTAAAATTTGCAAGCTTTAAATATAGTGAAAAAGCAGGATATGGTCAAAAAGTAGTTTTGTCCCGAAGAAGATTTATGGCTTCGGGTGAGATAGGCTGTACCATATCATCCTTCTGTCGTGTCAGGAGAGAAGTTGCGGGGTACAGCCTTGCTAAAGTGACTTAATCCTGTAAAGTACGGGTCAGGAGCCGGGGCCTTTTGCAGGAGCAAGAACCATTGACATACGTTTACCCTCGAGTTTTGCCGGGGTTTCAACTTTGCCAAGGTCTTCCAGGTCAGCGGAAAGGCGGTCCAGGAGTTTTTTTCCCTGATCGCTGTAAATAATATCTCTTCCTTTAAACTGAACAGTGGCCTTTACTTTGTTTCCTTCTTTCAGGAACCCTTCAGCATGTCTTTTCTTAAATTCGTAATCATGATCGTCGGTTTGCGGACGAAAACGAAGCTCTTTAAGCACGACGACATGCTGTTTTTTCTTGGCCTCTTTCTCTTTTTTCTTTTTTTCGAACAGATATTTGCCGTGATCCATAATTTTGCAAACAGGGGGATCGGCATTGGGTGCTACTTCTACCAGGTCGAGATTTGCCTGGTAAGCAAGCTCAAGAGCTTCGCTTACAGGGATGATTACATGTTCGTTATCCGGCCTGATGACTCGAACTACATCTGCACGAATATTCTCATTCACCCGTTCTTTTGGTTCGGTTCTGCGAACGGGATAGTTTTTAAATCTTTTTCCGATGGTTGTTCTCCTTTACTGGTTGTTGTTTAAGATGGTTAAAACGCTCGGTATCCCGGCCTTCAGATAAACCGAAGTACCGGCGACCGGGGCTGGCATCACCCTCCGTCTGATTCCGGAAGCATCCTATCATCTATTTCTCTTTTTATAATCGAAAGAAATTCTGAAAAATTAAAGTTCCCGATATCACCTTTTTTATGTTTTCTCACAGAAACCGTACGGTTTTCCTTTTCTTTTTCCCCGATGATAAGCATGTAAGGGATTTTTGCGGTTTCCGCGTTACGGATTTTTGCTCCAATCTGATCCTTTTTACGATCGGTTTTTACACGTATTCCAGCCTGAAGCAACTCTTTTTCATATTCCCCGGCCAGGTCGTTATACTGGTCTGACACCGGGATAATTACGGCCTGCTGCGGACTCAGCCAAAGGGGGAAGTATCCGGCAAAGTGTTCAATCAGAATACTGGTAAACCGTTCCATGGATCCAAAAGGAGCACGATGGATGATCACCGGGCGGTGCTTTTGATTGTCTGCACCCGTAAAGGTCAGGTTAAAACGTTCTGGCATGACATAATCCACCTGAACGGTTCCAAGCTGCCATTTGCGTCCAAGGGCATCATGAATAATAAAATCGATTTTTGGGCCATAGAAACTGGCTTCGCCTTTGGCAATGGTATAATCAAGCTGCATTTCATCGGCCGCTTCTCGAATATCCTTTTGCGCCTGTTCCCACAATTCAAGGTCGCCTCCGTATTTCTTTTCATTGTCATCACGGAAGGAGAGGCGGATATCCACCGGCATATTGAATGTATTGAAGACAAACTGAGTCAGATCGATGCAGTTTTTGATTTCTTCTTTCAGCTGTTCCTGGGAGCAGTAGATATGGGCATCATCCTGAGTAAAGCCACGAACCCGCGAAAGTCCGTTTAATTCACCGGTTTGCTCATAGCGGTACACGGTACCAAATTCTGCCAGCCGAACCGGAAGATCCCGGTAGCTGCGCATTTCGTTATCGTAGATCCGGTGGTGATGCGGACAGTTCATGGGTTTGAGCAGATAACCCTCATCATCCACGTCCATCGGTGCAAACTGAGAATCTTTGTAATAAGGGTAGTGCCCGGAAGTTTTATACAACTCCAGGTTGCCAATATGAGGGGTGATCACTTCCTGATAGCCGCGACGAATTTGTTCTTCCCTTAAAAATGATTCCAGTGTTCTCCTCAGAACCGTTCCGTTGGGAAGCCACATAGGGAGGCCGCTTCCAACCATACGGTCGATCATGTAAATCCCCAATTGCGGGCCGAGCTTTTTATGATCTCTTTTTTTGGCTTCTTCCAGTTGATGAAGAAACGCATCCAGCATGGATTTTTTAGGAAAGCTTACTCCGTAAATACGGGTGAGCTGCTTGCTTTGATTATCGCCTCTCCAATAGGCACCGGCGGTATTCAGCAGTTTAACCGCCTTAATCGTCGATGTATCCGGTATATGCGGGCCACGGCACAAGTCCGTAAAACTGCCCTGCTTATAGAAACTGATGGTTCCGTCTTCAAGCCCTTCGATCAGATCCAGCTTATAGGGATCGTCTTTCTTCTTATAATGCTCCAGCGCTTCTTCTTTACTGATTTCAAACCGGTCGAATGTATTTTTCTGGCGGGCAAGTTCTATCATTTTTGCCTCTACCGCGGGTAAATCCTCTGTACCGAATTTGGTATCGCCAAAATCGATGTCATAGTAGAAACCCTGTTCAATAGGGGGGCCGATACCCAGCTTTACTCCGGGGTAGAGCTGTTCAACGGCTTCGGCGAGGACATGAGCAGAGGAGTGCCAAAACGCCATTTTTCCATCTTCATGCTCCCATGTATTGATGCTGATGGTTCCTCCGGTGTAGAGAGGCCTGTGAAGGTCCAGTACGGTATCATCCACTGTGATACTGAGGGCTTCCCTGGCCAGGCGGCCGGAGATGCTTTTAGCAATGTCATGGCCGGTAATACCGGAGGCGAAAGATCGTTGACTTCCGTCTGGAAATTCAAATAATAAATCTTCAGAGCGGTTTTCAGCAGGTTCTGTCATCTGAGTCTGTGTTAGCGATAATGAAAAAAAGCAAATTTCCGGTTTTCAGGAAACATATAACCGGTGAATGTGAAAATATAACAGTACAGAAATTGAATTACTTTATCAATTAAACATTAAAACGGAAGAGGATTACATCGCCGTCCCTTACCGTGTAGCTTCGGCCTTCCGAGCGCATTTTTCCGGCTGTACGTGCCGCCGCTTCGGATCCGGTTTCTACATAATCCTCAAAAGAGATGGTTTCGGCGCGGATAAACCCTCTTTCAAAGTCGGTGTGAATAACTCCTGCGGCCTGTGGCGCTTTGGTTCCTTCCCGGATGGTCCATGCCCGGACCTCTTTGGGTCCGGCCGTAAAATAGGTAATCAGGCCCAGCTCTTTGTACGCTGCGGATATCAGTCGGTTGAGGCCGGATTCTTCCAGCCCGATGTCTGCAAGGAAATCACGTTTTTCTTCTTCTGCCAGCTCAGCAATTTCGGATTCAATAGCTGCACATACGGTAAGGGCTTCGGTTCCTTCTTTCTCTGCCAGGTCGGCTACCAGCCGGACATAGCCATTGGTGGAGGCATCCGGGAGATCATCTTCAGAAACGTTGCATACGTAAATCACTTTTTTCCCGGTCAGGAAGAACAAGTCGGCAAAGGCCGGATCCAGGGTATGGGTCTTTAGCCAGGAACGGACCGGCTTACCGCTTTCTATGTGGGTTTTCAGTTGCTGGAGAGCATAAAGCTGGTTTTGCAGGGCTTTGTCTCCCGATTTGGCCATTTTTTTCAGCCGCTCTTCTCGTTTTTCAAGCGTTTCAAGGTCTTTAAACAGCAACTCGCTTTCAATGATGCCGATATCACGAACGGGATCGATTCCACCTTCCACATGAATGACATCGTCGTCTTTGAAACAGCGGACCACATGTATGATCAGGTCAACTTCACGGATGTGAGATAAGAATGCATTTCCTTTGCCTTTTCCTTCGGAAGCTCCTTTTACAAGGCCGGCAATATCAACAAACTCGATAGAGGTGGGGGTTACCTGCGCCGGTTTCACCAGTTTGGAAAGGGTCTCCAGTCGTGTGTCCGGAACGGGGACAATCCCGATATTTGGATCAATGGTACAGAAAGGGAAGTTTGCAGATTCGGCACCGGCATTACTCAGTGCGTTAAATAAACTGGATTTGCCCACATTGGGTAATCCGACAATTCCACATTTTAAGCTCATGTGAGTATATAGTTCTAGATTTGTTTACTAAAAAAAAGAGAATCAGGCTTTGGTCGATCCGATGTGATGGAAACAGGTTAAGAAAGAAGAACGGTCAGGAGGGATTCCTTTTTGACCGCCGTATTCGTTTTTTCTTTTCACCGGTTTTCTTTGAGGTTTCGGGCAAAGAAAGAGGAAGACTACCAGCCTTAGCCGGTTTTCGTTTCGCAGGCATATCTACTAGTCCACGCCCCTTTTTCTGGAGTTTCTGATCCTTTTGCAAGGTGACGGTTACAGCATCCAAAATCCCGTTAACAAAGCGGCCCGACTTTCCGGTCGAGTATTTTTTGGCAATATCAATGGCTTCATTGATACTTACTTTGATAGGGATATCTTCAAAAGCAAGGATCTCCGTTAATGCAATTTGAAGAATAATCCGGTCAACCAGGGCAAGGCGCTCCAGTTCCCAGTTGGCAATATGGCTTACAACCAGTTCCTCGGAGGTTTCCCGATGGTCAATGCATCGGAGAAAAAGCTGCTCTGCAAAGCGCAGAGACTTCTTGTCCTCCTTGAAGGCCGGTTTAACGATGGTTTCAAGTACATGTTCGGGGGAATCACCGCCGACAGACCATGCATAGACGGCTTGTAGAATGTTTTCGCGAATTTTTCGCCTGTTGGACATACGTTGGTATTAGAATCTGTTTTTGCAAATCCTGCAAATATACGCATTATTTTAGACAAATATTCTGCGAAATGCGGTAAATCCCCTCCTTCGGGTCACGATGGAAAGAGGCTGGAACTGAGGTATCGGTCTCCGATATCACAGGTGATGCAGACGATAACTCCATGGTCCAGTCTTTCTGCGAGTTTCGTGGCTGCAAAAAGACATCCGCCACTGCTCATCCCTGCAAAAATGGCTTCTTCTGAGGCCATTCTGCGGGTCATTGCAATGGATTCTTCCTCTGATACATCGATAATCTCATCCACCCGATCTTCTTCATAAATTTCGGGGAGAAACTCCGGTGACCATCTTCGGATTCCGGGAATTTGAGACCCCTCTTTAGGCTGTACACCTATCATCTGAATGTCCGGATTTTGTTCTTTTAAATAACGCGACAAGCCCATGATGGTTCCGGTGGTACCCATGGAGGAAACCATATGCGTGATGGTTCCCGCGGTGTCGTTCCATATTTCCGGCCCGGTTGTTCGATAATGCATAAGGTAGTTGTCGGGGTTGGCAAACTGATTCAGCAGGAAATACCCCTCTTCATTTGCAATTTCCTCTGCAACCGTTCTGGAATACTCAATGGTTTTTTCTGCCGGAGTCAGAATCAGCCGGGCACCATAGGCTTTCATGGTTCTGATCCGTTCTTCGGTAGAATTTTCGGGCATCACCAAAGTCATTTTTAGTCCAAGTAAGCCGGCCATCATAGCCAGGGCGATACCGGTATTCCCGCTGGTGGCCTCAATCACATGATCCCCGTGCTTAATATCTCCGCGCTCCAGCGCTCCGGTCAGCATTCCATAAGCGGCCCGATCCTTTACACTGCCTCCGGGATTCCGGCCTTCCAGTTTGCAATAGATGGATACGGCCGGATTGGGTGGAATATGCTGTAATTTGACAATGGGCGTATTTCCAATTAAATCCTGAATCTTCTGATCAAGGGGCTGCAACGAGGGATTCATATCTTTTGTGTCATCCTGGTCCGGCGAATGAGCGCCGGAAAGATTATGGTTACGGTCTGAACGGACACCGGAAGTGGCCGGTGAAGTCTATAACGTTCAACAACAAGACATGCTGTGCCGTTTACTTACTTTCTAACTTCTTCCATTCCGCGGTTTTCCTGATGAGCCACATAAGAAATGCGGGAGTAAGCAGGAACACTTTGGGTCAGCCAGACATTTCCACCGATAATAGAATGCTTGCCAACGATGGTATCACCCCCTAATATAGAAGCTCCGGCATAAATAACCGCATAATCTTCGATGGTTGGATGGCGTTTTACGGCAGCATCTTCCTTGCGGACACTTAAAGCGCCGAGTGTTACTCCCTGATAAATTTTTACATGGCAGCCAATATGGGTGGTTTCTCCGATCACAATACCGGTACCGTGGTCGATGCAGAAGTATTCTCCAATCCGGGCACCGGGATGAATATCTATACCGGTACGGCTGTGCGCATTTTCTGTGAACATCCGGGCCAGGAGCTTGTACCCCTGATTGTGAAGATAATGGGCAATGCGGTAGGAGGTAATGGCATAGAAACCGGGATAGGTGCGAATAACTTCTGTCAGGCTTTTCGCTGCCGGATCACCGTCATAGATGGCTTGAATGTCTTTAAGTAACGCTTCCCGGATATCGGGCAATGCTTTCCAGAATCCGGATGCGACGTCCTTTTCCGACCCACCGGTATGTTCGGAACACTTTCGGAGAAGCACGGAGAACTCTTCCTTTAGAAGGGTGCTTTGTTCTTCAAGTTCTTCAAAGGTTTTAATCTGTTTTTCGCTGAATTCAGGGAAGAGAAAACCCAAAATTCGGTTGAAAAATGCGGTAACCCTTGCCGGAGAAGGGCATCTTTCTGATTTCAGGTGTTCTTCGAACAGCGTTTGGAGATGCTTTTTTTCCATAAGGATCTAAATATACCCATTAAATAAGACAAATGTTGTTTTGGATAAAAGGCATGGGCAGGTATGTATTATTCTTTAGATTTAAATCTGATTTAATTCAAATGCATATTCATAGCTGATGGAACTTTTTCTTTTCTCGTTTTTCTTCCACGCTTCTTCCAAATGACTACATTGAATAATGTCTTTTGTGGCCGTTTCTTTGAATACCGTTGCTACTTTTTCTAAGGTATTCAATTCAATTTCAGTAAATACTTCAGGGTTAAAAGGTCTGTTTTTTTTGGCTGCGAATTGTTCGCCTACATACCCTGCAGGAAATTCAGTGGTGAAAATATCTATTTCATCGTTATGGGTTAAGTATTCAAATATGCTTTGAAAATTATGGGGTACCGGTCCCATGTCAATGGCATGGTATCGCATTCCGCTTATGGAAAAGCAGCTTTGTTTGAACATTAAAAAATCGGCATAGAACAACAGTTTATTCATCTTGGTTTTAAATGGGGATAATTTGTCAGAAAAATAAACTACCATTTCGGTAAACTTTTCAAGATTTGGATTTCTGTAACCCGAATAAATATCTGCCAGGTGATTTCCCAATAAGTACTCTTTGAAGTTTAAACTGGAAATGTTTCTTTTTATTTCTTCGGCTAAGAACTGTGCTTTTTGAATGAATTTAGTTTTTAATTTTTCATCCAATGTTCCGCACAACTCCACCATAGGAATAAATTTTTTTGGATCGCCCGCCATTTGAATGAGCTTTGCATTGGCTACGCTGGGCATTTCACCTGCTTCATATTGGCGATACGTGTTTACGCCAAAGCCTAAAACCTCCGACATCTTGGCCGCAGATAACCCATACCTTGTGCGTATTCGGATGATTTCATCAGGAAACGGAATATTAAATTTGTCACGGTATTGGTTATATACCTGATTCATATTTAATTCGTCTAATGATGTGGTGGTGAACTGTTCTCCGCTATCCCCGCATTGGTAATAATGAAAAACAATTTCAAAAGCTTCCTTTCTGAAATTCATAGACCTGCGATCTTTGGTCAATTTCATTTCTTTACCTGTGATTGGACTTTTCATCTTTTTCTATTTTAGAGGATACTTCATTTTATGCTGCGATAAATGAAAGGAAATGCAAATAACACTACTGTCCGTCGCTCCCATTGTAATTTTTATGTACACTTCCTTTTTCTTTACGGTTTTACCAAACACCCACATATCGGCACCTCCATACCATTTTTCTTCTAATGGGCCTTCGCTGTAGTCTTTGGTTTCAATGGTTTCCAAAACAGCTACCCGGTCTATGGGACGAAGTTCTAAATCTATCAATGCCTGTGCATTTTTGCCTCTGTCGTCACGAAATAACACATTCCAAAACTTCATCTTCTCTTTGAAGATGTTTAAAAAGGATGCTACTTCTGCTTCTGTACTCATTGTCCGGTTTGTTTTGGAAAGTTACGGTGATCAATGCATAATAACAACTAATTAGTTGTTGCAAATGGCATAATAGTAGGATAAAAATTACTAAAAAGTGGTAATATGATTTTGTTTTGAGCCATTTTTTCTAATACGCAAGTAATTCAAAGGGCAAAGGCTCGTCCATGCAATGGGGGTATTGTTATTATGCGCTTCCCGTGACCATTAATATTTACTATGGATGATGGCCTCTAATATTTTAAAATTGCACAGAGAATCATAACTCACATACGTACCAAAACCGCATTTTTGGGACCAATGCATTTGATATTCGATTATGATGGATGCTTATGTTAAGCTTCGATGGATCAAACGGGTTGGAAGGTGAACTCGGCTCGATTAGAGTTTATGATCGCACGAGTAAAAGAGAGGCGATGGTTATTCCGTTTCATACTCCAGAGCCTTTTCTCTCAGAGATCTATATTCTTCCGTCTCCATGAACAGTGAATAGAGGTCATCGCAGGACTGCAATTCTTCAAGCAGGGTATGGGCCGCCAGTCCGACCGGATATTCCATGAGAACAAAAGTAAACCAGGAACCGCCCGTTTGTTCAACCCGTTGTTCTCTGACTTTGGTTCCCTTTTCTTGGGTTTCCAAAATCCGTTGCAGAAGG
>JASCXY010000084.1 GCA_030012235.1 Balneolaceae bacterium ANBcel3
AGAAAAATGTCTCTCATCGGAGATGCCATCGCACATGCTGTTTTGCCCGGGATTGTCATTGCCTTTCTTCTCACATCCGGAAGAAATACCCTGCCAATGCTTATCGGAGCCGGCTTTTTTGGCTTATTAACCGTCTACTTAACCGAAGAAATCAGTAAGCGAGGCCGAATCTTCCATGATGCATCTATGGGGATTGTATTTACCACACTTTTTTCTATTGGAATAATTCTGATTTCATTATTTGCACGAAATGTTGACATCGATCAAGAATGTGTACTTTTTGGTGAAATTGCC
Source organism: Balneolaceae bacterium ANBcel3 (assembly GCA_030012235.1). Taxonomy (GTDB): domain Bacteria; phylum Bacteroidota; class Rhodothermia; order Balneolales; family Natronogracilivirgulaceae; genus JASCXY01. The sequence continues at coordinate 295 of JASCXY010000084.1, forward strand.
TACGTGCCATGGGATCTTTGGATCATTGGTGAAACCAGCATAGGCCCCCGTCCGTTTTGGATCCTCCTCTTTGTCTTTTCGATGAATCTGGCGTTTGTCCTTTTTTTCTATAAAGAATTGAAAACCTATAGCTTTAGTCCGCAGTTAGCCTTAACCCTAGGCCTTCCGGCCGGACTTATTCATTACATGCTTATGGGATCCGTGTCTGTAACCACCGTTGCCTCTTTTGAAAGCGTAGGAGCCATACTCGTCCTTGCATTGTTGATAGTCCCTCCTGCCACCGCCTATCTGCTGACTGAACGGCTTTCAAGAATGCTTATCCTCTCGGTATGCTTTGGAGTTTCGTCGGTTTTTGGTGGCTATTATTTTGCTTTGTGGATTAACAGTTCGATTGCAGGCGCTATCGCTGTGGTAAGCGGCCTTCAGTTTGCTCTTGTTCTGTATCTGTCTCCATCTCATGGGCTTCTTTGGAAATCACGCGCGGATCGTGAACACTTTGAAGAACCTTTTGACTCCCTCGAAGGTGCACAGAAAGATTCCTCTGTACCTGCTGAATAATATTTCCCAGAGAGCGTGAAAAGAAATACGGTGCTATTCTGTATTTTAGTGCATAATCATAGACCAACAGGGACGATTAAACCAATCTATTATGAAAGCATTATTATTACAAGAATCCGGTAGTCCGTATAAACTGGAGCTCTCCGAATCAAAACTTCCCGAACCGGCAAAAGGAGAAGTCCGAATTAAAACCAAAGCGGTGAGCCTTAATCCGGTAGATTACAAGTTTGCAAAAAACGGGCACTTTCTCGAAAAACCTCATATTCTCGGAATCGATATAGCCGGGATTATTGATAAAACAGGTCCCGAAGTCCACCGTTTTAAAGCAGGCGATGCTGTTTTCGGCCTTCTCAACCTGCATCGTCATGGAAGCTTTGCTGAGTATGCTGTTGCCGATGAACACGCTTTATGTCACATCCCGGAGGGCCTTGGTTTCCGTGAAACAAGTACGATTCCATGCGCGGGAATTACCGCCTGGCAAGCCCTCTTCAGGAAGTCTCATCTCTTATCCGGCCAAAACATCCTTATTACCGCTGGTGGTGGAGGTGTGGGAGGATTTGCCATTCAGTTGGCAAAAAACTATGGGCTGAACGTATTAACTACCTCGTCTACAGAACAAGACCACGTAAGGAAGTTAGGTGCTGATGTTGTCATCGACTATACCCGTGAAGATATCGTGGAGAAAACAATGGAAGCCACAAAGGGAAAAGGTGTCCATCATGTGATTGACCTTGTTTCTTCGGACTCTGCAGAGTCACTGTTGCCGGTTTTACGGCACAATGGTTCGCTGGTCTGCATTGCCGGACGGGTAGATATGAATTCAACGGCAAAATGGGCAAAAGCCATCTCCTTTCATGAAGTGGCACTGGGTTTTGCCTATCAGCACGGAGATACAGAAAACCTGAAAGACATCGCCCATGGCGGAGCCTGGATGGCAGAGGCCATGAAGGTTGGCACCATTGATCCCATGATTACCAAAACTATTTCCTTAGATAAGATCCCGGCAGCTCTTTCCGAACTTGAAACCGGACATGTTAAAGGAAAAATCGTTGTTCAGTTTGATTGATTTGCTTGAAAAGCCTTAGAGATGACAGGTATCAATGCCTGTCATCTGTTATAAAAGGCCAACACAATGACTCATGGCTCCAAAATTTCTCTCGTCAGCTCCAACAGATCCTCCAGATGGAAACGGGTGGGCTGATCGGCCGTTTTAGGAATCGCCTGTTCAATATCTGAAGCCAGCAATCTCAAATGTCCTCTGAGTAAAGAAGCTCCTTCGGAGGTAGACTGAAGGAATGAACGGCTCCCGTGTACACTGATTACCTCCAGATAGTTTCGCTGCAAATTTCTTCTGAATAAATCTATTTCCACTTGAGGCTGATGCAGTTCTTTCCATACAGAAGCCCGTATTTCGGTCATCATTTCATCTACAGGCAGTATCCTGTCTGAGCTGTATGAGGCTTCAAGTTCCGCCATCCGGTTAAGTCGGGTACTTCCCATCAAGTTGTACAAAATCCTGCGCTGGCTTTGCTTGATCATATTCACTGCACCTGTCGCCTGAATTCTTTCCAGAACATCCGGGTCGAGTAAATAGTCGGGAGTTTGAAAGGCTTCCTGGAGTAAATAATTCAAGGCTTCGACCTGTCGTTCTCTTTCAACCGGCCGGAACCGGGTTCCTTCTTGTCCGTACACTTTATTATCCCCATAGATCCCGCCGACCCAGGTAACCACATGCCCCAGCATCCAGTTTCGTTGTTGAATCAGGCTTTGATACAGCTCTCCCAGAGCCTCATAGGTATCCCCTTCGTTTCCGGCAGCATCAACAATGAATTCCATAATTCTTTTCTGATTTGCTATACCGTATTGTGTAGCCCTGACATGATCATCGGACAAGGCTTCCCGTTGACGGGTTGGATCCAGAACCGACAAATGTCCGAACCGCAGCATCGGCTCATCGTCCTGCCTACGCGTAATCTGCTCAAGAAAGGGACGTTCTTTTTCCGGTGTAGAAGCTTCCGGAAACGGGGTATAGCCCCACTCAATGGCAAAATGATCATATATAGAAACTATGGGGAATAAATATGCACCGTCTCCTGGTTGGGCAACATAGTTCATTCGTGCATAATCCATGATCGAAGGAGTGGTGCCATACTTCTTTGTAAATGTGGGACTTCTTAGGCTGTCTACAGGAACTGTACCACTGGCCTTCATGTTGTGAGGCAATCCCAGAGTATGTCCGACCTCGTGCGCCACCACCATCTGCACCAGCCGGCCCATAAGTGAATCCGGAAACGGGAGGTTTTGCGCACGCTCATCTACCGCGGCTGTTTGTACAAAATGCCAGTTTCGAAGCAGTTTTTTGACATTATGAAACATCCCAATGGAAGAAGTGATGATCTCACCGCTTCTTGGATCGTGTACATGCGGTCCATGAGCATTCATTGTGGTGGACGGCAGCCAGCGTATCATAGAATAGCGGGCATCTTCCATGCTGAAATCGGAATCATCCACCGGAGCCTTTTTTCCAATAATGGCATTTTTAAAACCGGCCTGTTCAAATGCCGGCTGCCAGTCATTAACTCCCTGGATAACATAATCAACCAGATATTCGGGTGTACCTGGATCAACATAAAAAACAATGGGTTTTACCGGTTCAGAAATTTCTGCTTCCGGATCTTTCTTTTCGAGTCTCCAGCGTGTGATAAATCGTCTCTGTTCAGAGCCATGTGAGGACATACTGTAATCCGTCTGGCGAACGGAGAAATATCCAACGCGTTCATCATGCAACCGTGGCTGCATAGGGATTTCAGGCAATTTGAAGAAACTGTGATTTAACAACAGGGATATGGTTCGGATATTCCCGCCTGCCGGAACCCGGTCGGCCTGCAATGTAATTACGTTCCGGATTTCCACATTTTCCGGAAAAGACCGTGCTGAGTCAATATAGCTTCTGTCCTGATCGACTCTTCTCCCGCTGTACCGCTCCCTGGGGGATAACTCCGGGACATCGGTAGTAAACAATGAAGTCACATCAATTACCGAAGTGATATGTTCCGGTCCCCTTGTTTCAATATCAAAAGCTGCGATAATTGGTTCAAACGTTGCATTTCTTACGGCGTGATAAATTGCCGAAGAGGTATCTGCCACCGATTGATAAATTACATTGCGCAACAGAATTTTGTCGCCGTTTTTTTCCCACCTCAACACTCTATTGGCCAGCCGGGTGCCTCCATAGCCTGTTCCCTGCTGAGCTCTTGCTATACGGGATACCAGTAATATTTCTTTGCCGAGCAGGGAGTCCGGGATCTCAAAATAAAGCTTTCCGTCGTCGATATGTGTCGTAAAAAGTCCTTCTTCCGATTCTACATCTTCAGATATAACCTCATAATATTTATTAGCGGGTTGAAGAGATCCCACTTCGACGGTTCCTTTTGGAGCATCATCTTCTTCTGCATCCTGAACCTTGGCAGACCTGAAAAGAGAGCAGCTTGTGGTAGTACTGAGAATAAAAATAATTAAAAAAAGAGAGATTGATCGATTGTATTGCATGTTCTAAATAATTAATCCCATTCGGGAGAAAGGCCGGGAACATCTATAAGCCGATGATGCTTTTCCAGGCGGTTTATGGTTGATACATCTTCTTCATCCAGCTCAAAATCAAAAATATCTAGATTCGACCTACATTTTTCAGGATGGGATGCTTTTGGGATAGCCGCCACATCATCTTGAGAAATAAGCCATTTCAAGGCAATTTGAACGGCATTTTTATTGTGCTTTTTACCGATATTCACCAACGTCTGATCGTCCAGTACCTTTCCTCTTGCAACCGGACTGTATGCCGTGAGGAACAAACCGTTTTCTCTCATATAGGTCAACAGTTTTTCCTGTGAAAGGTACACATGATATTCTACCTGGTTGGTAATAATCGGAATATCTGTTTTTTTTGCCTCCTTGAGTAAGGCCGTTGTAAAGTTACTGACTCCGATATTTCGAATTTTTCCTTCTTCTTTGAGCCGGTTCATAGCTCCCAGAGTCTCTTCCAACGGAATGGTCTTAGAAGGCCAGTGAATCAGGAGCAAATCCACGTAATCGGTTTTGAGGCGTTTCAAGGAAGCTTCCATTTCCTGCGGAAGGTTCTTCCCGGATAAACTTTCGTTGATAAATTTAGTCGTTAAAAAAAGGTTATCTCTGGGTACGGATGCTTTTTTTATAGCTTTACCGGTTTCTTCTTCATTATAGTACGATTCTGCGGTATCAATATGATGATACCCCATCTGGATAGCCTCTACGATCGTCTTTACTCCTGCTTCTCCTTTCAATCCAAAGGTGCCGAATCCAAGTGCCGGTATTTTTTGTTTGTTAATCTCAATATACTTCATAAAACAGCGATCATCTTTTAGTCGTATTCAGGATGTAAACGAATACAAAAGAATATAATTCTAACCTTTTTCAGGCTTATTGACTTTAGCAGAACATGACGAGCATTTATAAGAAATAAAAATGTACTAAATCAGCGTCAGGAGGTTATTCCAGATCGGTATTCAGTTTATATCTGGATATACGGTTATTATCTCTGTCTGCTACATAAACCACTTGTCGAAAATATGCGACTCCTGATGGATTATTAAACTGTCTGGGACCATTTCCCGTTCCACCAAATGATACAGAGATGGCTTTAGTTGCCTGTGAACCGGCCGGCGGGATCACGCCTTCATGTCCGTTGGATTGGAAAAGATAGAGACTATCGGTTCCTGCATCGGTTACAAAAATATGTCCCCTTGCATCGGCAGAGAACGCAAGTCCCGTGGGATTTACAAACCTGCCCTGTTCATATAAAAAACGGTCGGCACGTTCTGTATCATGGGTCAGCAATTGAGGCCGTGACCGGTATGCAAGGCCATCTATACCTTCCACATCATCCAGTGCATTGATCCAGAGCACACGAAATGAAATATCACGCGTTGTGTCCTGTTGAGTAATAAGAAAACTCCGGTCGCTGGTGATATTTTCTCTTTGAGGGGCACCGACGAAGGTGGTGAGATCACCAATCTGTACAGCACTTGCAAGCGTCGGGTTATTAGGATCCAGGGCCCGGATCTGGCCGGTATTCCTCATTCTTCCCTCCGATTCCTGATACTGGTATATCAAAACGGTGTTGTCCGGGGCTTCCGGCTGGCCGGTTATGTTTCTTGGTCCTCTTCGGGCAACGTAAAGAGTATTGTCATCCAGAATACCAAGACCTGTAATTTCTATTTTGTCTGCGTTGTCATTTCGATCCGGGTTCAGTCTTCGGCGCTGTACACTTGCAGTAGAACGACTGGCATCATGAAAAGGCATAATAATCGTGTCAAGTACGGCTGCAGAACCTCCTCCTGGATTTTCAAATTTAAATACTGCGGGAAGGTTCCAGACCAAATCGGGATCAACGGCCTGAACGACGGTATCATATCGTGCGGAAACGTATACATTCAACATCCTGTCCTGAACGACGGTAGTAGCTCCTTGCAATTCAATGGTACGAAATAAACCTCCTGCCCGATCCAGAATATGAAGGCCGGAAGCATCGGTTACATACACCAGCTCATCAAATCCAACATGCACATCGGTTGGTTTATCAAAAAACCAAAAAGGAAGCAAGGCTGAATAGCCGACCTCTTCCACAATAGCCGATGGATCATGGCGGCCCTGATCAAAAATCTCGTCGGTCACAGGGTCGCTTTTTGATCCGAAGATTTCATCACAACCCGCAACGGCTAATCCACAGATTATGGCGAAAGCAGCTATAAAGAGTATGTTATTTCTTGGCATAAGAGCAAAAAGTCGTTATAAATTAAACTTCAAAGAAATACGATGCAGTGTACCCAGGCGTTCTCTGGCGGCAAAACCATAATCCAGTTCCATAGAATACGACCGAACCGGGAGTTTTACTCCTACACCAAAGTTTGGAAGGTAGATTTCGTCCACACCAAATTCATATCCTCCCCGGGCAAAAAACTGATTCATAAACTGAAACTCCGTTCCCAGGCTTAATCTTTCTGCATTATCGTTCGGATTGATAATTTGTCCTGTAAGCAAAACATTCATCCATTCTGTCTGATAGACATCGTAGGCGGCACCAATGGTAAATGTGGTTGGCGGAGAAATCTCCTCAAAGTCTCTATAGACGATATAGCCGTCCTCATCGGTTTCCCTGTCCCCTTCATGCGGACCGGGAATTCTTCTTGTCTCGCCTCCGGGAGAGGCATCAAAACCAAAGTTATTGACACCCACAGCAAAACGAAGTCCTGTATTACCTACCCTGTAGAAAAAACCAATATCCAAAACCGCTGTATGCGTAGAAACCTCTTCAATGCTTTCATGAAGATACTTCAGTGTTAATCCGTAACTAAAGAGGTTGGTCAGCTGCTGAGAAAAGGTTAACCCGGCTGCCATATGGATACTTCTGAAGGTTCGCCCGGTGCCGTATGGGTGAAACTCGGTCGTCTCTTCCATATCCCCGGAATCCAGATAGGTTAGGGATCCACCCAGGGCCATATTTCCAAAGCGATGGACATAAGCACCATAGTTTAGAGAAATATCCGCAAAATACGAGGTATGCCCCAGCAGGAATTGATGGCTATTCATTTGAGAAGCCAGTGCCGGGTTCCAAAAAAGCGATGACGCGTCGGTTGCATCGGCTATATTCGAGTACGCCATTCCGGCAGATCGGGCATCGACTCCAATTTTTGCAAATTGAAATCCGGAGGTTCCGGATCTGGAAGATCCAAAACTCGGAAATATACTTTGAGCCATGCTTTCAGCACCCCATACCGAAAATATGAGTATAAATAGTACGGGCAGGTAAAAACGCTTATTTTTCATAATTGCCATTGAAAATTTTTCTACTCCGGTACGGATGGCTGTCAAAAGTTAAAGGCAAAGCCAAACATAATATGGCGTTGCTGAAGATAATTAGCCGGGTTCAAGTACGATGGACTGTTATTGTCTCTTGGATCCACATACCGTTCATCACGTACATTAATCGGCACATCATAACTTCGGTCATCCCGCAAACCAATAAGCTCTGAAGGTGACGTTGGATAACTGGTCTTGTACCCTTCTCCCGTTACTGGGTTGATAATAGCCGGGTTTTTGGCATTCAGCAGGTTGGTGATTTCCAGAAAAACAATAAACCGTGTATCGGCTACCGTAAACCAGCGCTGGAAATTCAGATCGAACATCAACCATGACGGGCCAATTTCGGAAAAACGCATGGCCGGATCGTTATCCCGTTCATAAATAGGCCTCCAGTTTCTTTCCCCTGTTACCGGATGCCTCTGGAAGTCTACGAATTCATACGGCGTATATCTCATTCCGCTGCGAAAGTTCCCGGAAAGATAGAGTTTCATCTGGTTGAGCGGTGCCAGTCCTAATAACGGTTGCTGGCGATCGTACGTAAATGTTACATTTGCCTTCACATCCCATGGCCGATCCCATGCCAGTGGTGTTTCAACATTAAACCCAAACTGATCTCCGGCCAGAATATTCCTTAACGCATCATTAGACGTGGAACTCAGACCTTCGGCTCTTGAATAGGTTACAGAAACATTTCCCATAAACCAGTCCCGGTGTCTCTTTATATACGTTACTTCCACTCCTCGAACCCGGGCAAAGTCACCGTTTACACGGAAGTTTCTCTGGACATCTCTTCCCTGGCTGTCAGTAATAATTAATCGTTCTGAGGTGACAAAATCATATTTATCACTCCAGAATGCAGATATATTCAGGGCATCATTGGATGTAATCTGATTTCTGAGGCCAATTTCATAGGAAATATCCACTTCCGGATCCAGGTTTGGGTTACCCAGATTTGAAAGCCGGGAGGCATCCTGATATCGCGGATCCAATCCGGCATATACATGAGAAGGGTGAGGCAGTTTTGTTTTATGCCCATAGTTGAAATACAATACCTGGTTTTCTCTTACCGGGAAGGATACGTTAATTCTTGGCAGGAGCCTCATTTTAAAACGATGTCCAAATAAGCTGTAGGTATCGTTATAATAAGCTTCTCTGATCTCATCAGCTATCCAGGAATCCGGATCATCAACCATATCATCCACATAAGATCCCGGGAACCAGTATTCAAGCCGAAGTCCAAGATTGGCAATCAATCCCTGATAGCGGATCTGATCTGTCAGAAAGAGGGCTCCTCTGCGTGGCTTCACATTCCAAATGTCAGAAGAAGCTCCCAGAAACTGTGTCTCTGTAAATGTATCCTCATCAATCTGTATAGGAGCTCCCACCCATGGACGCTGGATATCAATCCATTGATAGTCATTGAATTTTAATTCAAATCCGGCATGCAAACGATTGTTCCGGTTAAAGAAATAGCGGGTCATCGTTGCCCGTATGGTATATTCTTCCGCATAATGATCATGCCATAACGGAGCATATCCCCCGTTATTCACCAATCCCGGACCGGGAAGCACGTACAAGAAGTCCCTTCCGGTCTCAAAAATTTCTGTCGGCGGCATAACGATACTTTCACCGTCAAACTCTCCTTCAACGACCGTTGGCCTCCAATGTCTGCCATTTACATCGGTTCTTAACCGGGTAAACATCCTGCTGATCTGAACATCATAAAACATGGCCGGACTCACCGTATGCGTCCACTTCACATAAGCAACCTTACTATCGTGGGCATAGGTATTCGCATTATCCAGGTTCAGTGAGTAGAAGAACTGATATCCGGGCCGTATCTGCACATCGTCTCCGACAATTTGAAGCATTCGTGTATTCTGATTGATCGTGAGAGAACGCTGATAGGAAGCCTCAAAACGCATAGAAGGGCGAATACGCCAGGTCAGTTTACCCATTCCGCTCCAGCGGTTATCCTGTCTGGGTGACCAGAAGGTATTGTCAATCAATGAACTTTGGATCTGATCGGCCGTTTCTTTATAAAATTCATTGGTGAGATGCACCTGCCCCGCCACAAAAAAGGTCATGGTTCCCGGAGTGTTAATTCCGAGGGATGGCAAAAGAGACTGGTACCACTGTACGGGCCCTCCCAGGTTCACTTCATATACATCCGTAAAAAAATTGTGAGAAGACGCAGTCATGCGTCCGGGGTTATCTCTTTTATGCGAAAAATAACCGGAATAGTCCTGCCCTCCTTCCTGAGTTCGTACTGAAACCACACCGGATGTGGCATCTCCGATTTCAGCACCTACACCACCGGTGGTTACCTCTACTTCGGCATAGGCTCCGGCTCCCAAATCAAGTCCGAGGCCTGTGCCGGCCAGCGGATCCTGTGCAGATACCCCGTCAACGATAAAAGCGGCCTCCGAGGCTCGTCCGCCCCGTATATACATACCGGTTGGATCGCGAACGACTCCGGCCTGTTGTCCTACGATCTCATCAATTCTTCGAACGGGCGCTGCCTGAATGGCATCTCTGCTGACTCTGGATGTCGTAGACGACTCTTCTATATCAAAAATCGGACGGGCGCCCACAATGACGATTTCGTCTTCTGTGGTAAGCACCTGTTCATTTAATTCCACACTTAACTCTAATTGCTCTCCGGCAGAGACACGTACTCCTGTATAGAGTTGTCGTTCATACCCGATATAGGAAAACTCAATATCGTATTCACCGGGCCTGATACCCGAAATCGTATAGTATCCGTTAATATCTGAAGATGCTCCATAGGTGGTTCCTCTCAGAAACACATTTACTCCGATGAGTTCTTCTCCTGTATCGGCATCTGTAACACGGCCGGTCACAGATCCGCTCTGAGCCATCAACGGGGTATACACGGAGCCCAGCAAAAGCAGGGTGAGTATAAGTACGTTTTTATTCATCGTTTACAGGAAAATTAAGTTCTTTCAAAAGGGTTCGCATGGAGTTGTTGAGTGCTTCCCCGGCTTCTATCCAGTGAATATTATATCCAAAATGGATTAAATTCTTTTCCGGAGTGCCGGCGACCAATAGTCTTGAGAACTCCACCTCAGGATCATGAAATGGAATTAAATGAAAGTCCGCATTATAATAGGAAGTAAAATCTCCCAGTGGCTCCATTGGATATATGCTTGAGGAAAATCGAGTCACT
>JASCXY010000085.1 GCA_030012235.1 Balneolaceae bacterium ANBcel3
TGTCTATGAACTGAAATCCGGACTGAACAAAACCTCAGTATATGAATAAGGAAGTATTATCCTGGACCGCCACAATTGCCCTACTCGGGATCACTTTTTTTATAGGTATTATTGTGATAACGGATAAATTCCAGGGGTATCCGGATCCTGAAAGAATAATACCCGACTGGGAAAGTCTTGAAATCTATTCACTGGATGAGAACACTTATGATGCCCGAATTACAATTCTTGAGTTTTTCGATTATGACTGTAGACACTGTAAGGAACTACATCATAATCTTAAACATATAAAAAATGAAAACCCGGGGACTATCCGAATCAAGTCTGTTCCCTATCCTCTAAATGAACAGGGATATGGGTATGATGCTGCTGCAACGGCCATATGCATCGGATTGCAAAATGGCACGATGACAACTATGCACGAGACCATGTTTGAAAATCCTGCGATTGCCAATAATGTTGAGCATGACCGGTTCGTGCAAGTTTTCGACCGTAGCAATATCGATCGAAAACTTCTTAAACAATGTCTGGAAAACGGTGAGTACGAAGTGCACTTGCATACAAACATTTCTGTGGCTAGGTTGCTTCGTATATCGGCTGTTCCAGCAATTATTATCAATGGACACCTGTATTATGGCGCCCTGTCTAAAAGAGTGCTTTCCAACATCATAGAAAATCAGTTATGACCCAATAGAATCTACTCCAAAAATACGCTTACCTGAAAGCGCAGTATTTATGAAACAATGTTACTTACGTGTACTGTTAGTCCTTTTGGTTATGAGTTGCTCACAGGATCAGAAAGAAATAAAAAGTGGTGCACTGGAGGACATTGCCGAGAAAGTGCACTCAATTGTGTTAAGCGATGAAATCGCACGAAATATCGGGGAGATTAGCTATAACTCCCTGTACTGCGAGGAGCATGAATTACTCATTCTGCACAGCCGGGATAACCGTACTATTTTCATCGTCGATATGGATGGCGAGTTGATATCCATGTTTGGTGGCGAAGGCCGTGGGCCGGATGAGTTTTTGAACATCAATTCTCTTACCAAGGATTCAGAATATAATATTTTGGTATATGATAGCCAAAATCAACTCTTCAAGAAGTTTTCATACGCCGGTGAACTTATCAATACATATCAGCCTCCGTCAATCGACAAATTCTTTCTGACTGGAGAGTATGGTGTTCAACTTGGTGGAAACTATTACTTTTCCATTAATGACTCGCCGCATGCTCCTGCAAACGAAGAAAAAGCGGCTTTTATTAAAACGGATTCCAGTTTTACCCATTTTCACAAATACGGGCGCATTGACAGATATTATATCGAAGAGAGTGATGATGTTTTGATGCAACCTTCGCTGGCTTATGACAGCTATAGTCATAATCTGATCATAACATTTAGCCTCATTCCTTACTTCAAGGTGTACGACATCGAAGACGATTACGCCCTTGTGGGCAGATATGGCTACCAGTCACCAAACTTTCTTATGAGTGATACTCCATTGACGTTTGAACTTCTCTTGGATGAGTATTTTAGAATTGCCACAGAAAAAAGTTGGGTTCAAGCACCATTTGTGACCAGGGACTATCTGGTATTCCGGTTTTACGAATTTCTGGGAGAAGGCCCTATCTCCATACCAATCGAATCATCCGACCAGAACTTTTTCCTGAAGCTGTATGACCGGACAAATGGATACGAATATCTGACCGAAATCGATGTTCCATCTAGCCCGATCGCCGTCGACGGCGACCGAAACCGGCTGTTTTTCGTCGACCGCTTTGAAACCGACGAAATCGAGATCGGAGTCTATGAACTGAAATCCGGACTGAACAAAGTTTTAAGCAGATGATTGTGTTTGAGTTTGACGAATCGGGTTTGGGTGATCTGAAAACCGCTATGAATAAAAACGGTAACAACTGATATTCGTTTGACAGTTTGAGATTAACTTCACAGCAACGAGCACATAAATTCCAATAGAGAAGTTTAGTAAAAAAATGCTCCTTAAGCGCCCTATTACGGCCACAATGTTAGTTCTGGCGACCTTCATCTTCGGATATATCGCCCTTCAGGAACTATCGGTGGATCTCCTGCCGAATGTGGATGTTCCTACCCTGATGGTGCATTCCAAGTGGCCTGGCGCATCGGCAAGCGAAATTGAAATTCGCATCAATGAGGAGCTTGAAGCCGCTCTTGGCATGTTGCCTGGTCTCGAACGTACGCACAGTTACGCCAGACAGGGAGTCGGGTATATTGCGCTTGAGTTCAAATGGGGACACAACATGGATCTGGCATTTTTAAATGCACGAGAAACTCTCGACCGCGTTCGTTTTCGCCTGCCGCAACAGGCAGAGCGCCCTCAACTGGTTTACTCCCATCCAGGGGATGAACCTGTTGCAGTTCTTGGTATCCAATTGCGGGACAATCCCGATCCTGGCTATCACGAACGACTACAGCTTAAACAGTGGGCCGACCACGTCCTCTCCCGGCGGCTTGAACAGGTGGATGGCATCGCTCAAGCTGTTGTCGTTGGTGCCGTTACCCCAGAAGTACACATTCGATACCTCCCAGACCTGGCTGACCGTTACGGTCTGTCCATCTCCGAAATCCGTTCACGCCTGAGTGAAGCGAACGAATTCTCACAGGCCGGCGAGCTGCGCGACGGCTGGTATCGTTATTCGCTCAAAATCGAAAGCCGAATCGCCTCCATTGATCAACTGAAGCGCCTGCCTTTAAAAAGGATCGGCGGTGAACGTATTTTGCGCCTGGAGGATGTCGCCGAGGTTCGGATGGATGAACGCGACCCGGTATCATTCTCCATGGTAAACGGCATGCCAATTCTTACTGTGCTGGTAAAAAAAGATTTCGACAGTAACCTGGTGCAGGTCTTCCGTCAGACTGAGCCGGTACTTGACGAACTTCGTAAACAATTTCCAGGCATTACGGTGGATGTGCTGAGCGAGAACGCCACCTTCATCGAAAACGCCATTAGCCATTTGCTCCAAACACTGCTGATAGGTGGCATATTGGCCTTTTTCGTGCTCTTTTTCTTTCTGAATGATCCGCGCAGTCCTCTTACAATCGGAATCGCCATCCCGGTCAGCATAATGCTTACCTTTTTTGTGATGTATCTGTTCGGCATTCAGCTCAACATAATCTCACTGAGCGGGCTTACCCTCGGAATCGGGTTACTGGTAGACAATGCCATTGTCGTGCTTGAAAATATTAACCGCCACCGTTACTCCGGAGTCTCCCTGTTTGAGGCTGCCAGAAAGGGAACCAGCGAAATTGCACTTGCAGTTACCGCATCAACACTCACTACGATTTCCGTCTTCTTGCCACTCATTTTTCTCGGCGGATTTGAAGGCGCGTTTTTTCGGGATCAGGCGCTCACCCTCTCTATCGCTCTATTGTCGTCCCTGCTTGTAGCATTGTTGATTATTCCGGTGCTTGTCCTTCAATTTCAAAAACGCAGGGAACTAAAAACGAAACAGTTAGGTCAGGTATCGGAAGAGATCAGCCAGGAAACACACGATGCGTTTTTTTCAAGAGGAGTCGAGCGTGCTCGGGACATCTACGAACGTATGCTAATGACGAGCATCCGCCGTCCTGCACTTGTCATCACACTGTTTCTGGCAGCATTAACTCTTTCGGTAACGGCATTTCTGTTTATCCCTAAGGAACTTATCCCGCAGGGTGAAGAACAACGTCTGCGTTTTCGCGTTACGCTTCCCGGCAATACTGCAATGCATACTACCAGGGACCTGGCACAAACGATCTCCACATCCTTTCGGAACATCCTGGGACCGAAGCAGGCCCAAATCCTTGCGTTCGGCGGATACACCGATGAAACCAACATTGCCCAGCTCTCTGATGAAGGGTTAAACCGGTTCGTCATTGATATTCCACTAAGCTCACCGCAGCAAGCCGGAATTGTTCGCCAACAAATGGATGAACTGCAAAAAAAACATCCGCAGTGGCATATCGAGCAACTCGATGCCATGCCTCTGTTTAAAAATGTGCTGAGGCATCATGCGGCCCCGGTCATTGTGCATATTGCCGGAACCAATCGCCAAACAAGTGCCGAGGGCGCTGATCGGCTCCGGCAGATGATGTCAGAGCAAAACGCTGATCGGGAACTCACCTTGCAACATGCCGGAAAGGTGGAAACCTGGCTGATACACTTCCGGCCGGAACAACTTTTGCAGTACGATATCTCCGAATCCGAAGTGATTTCTTTTCTGGAGTCAGCGGCACGTGGGGCAATGATCACAGAATGGCTGCATGAAGATGAAACTATTGATGTCCGACTTTATCAGGAGATCAGCGGCCGGTTTGATCCCGCTGGCATCCGCTTCCCGAGCCGAGGCCGTGCCATCAGCCTGACCGAACTGGCCGATATCGAGCGCGTCAACGAACCGGAGCAAATCGAGCGCATAAGTCAGACACCGGTGCTCAGCTATCTGAGCAATATCGAACTGACGCAATGGTGGTGGGAGCAGGGAAGTTTTCGGGAGATGCTCGAAGAGTTTCGACTAATATCCGGGCTGGATGTCACACTCTCCGGCACAGCCATCCAGGTCGAATCGCTTCTACGCGATATGGCGCGGCTTCTACTCATTAGTGTCATTTTGATCTACATCATTCTGACCATACAATTCGAAAACCTGAGATATCCCTTGATCATCATGCTCGGAGTCCCTTTCGCCTGGATCGGATCACTCCTGTTGTTGTGGGCAACCGGGCTTAGTCTCAATATTCTTTCGTTCATGGGGATACTGGTACTGACCGGCATCGCGGTAAATGACGCGATTCTAAAAGTTGACTTCATGCGGCGCTATTACAACGAAACAGGACAGCTGGACGAGGCAGTGCGAATGGCTGGCAACCACCGATTCCGCCCGGTGATCATGACCACGTTAACCACAATACTTGCTCTGGTACCCATGATCATTCCGTTCGGTGATGGATATGAATTCCGTCAGTCTCTGGCTATTGCTCTAATGGGCGGTATGGTTACCAGCACCTTGTTAACCCTGTTTCTGGTACCGATGACGTTTCGTTGTCTGGCAACGCCTGACAAATGGGCCCTGGCTGAGCTTCATGGAGAAGACAGCGGCGACAAATGAACACACTCTGCTGACAATAGCAATCATAAAGGTTGAATCACCAACATGTGGAATTCTAAACAATACAAAAATCCGGTAATCGAAATGCCATTATTATCGAAAATCCCTTATATCAAAAAAATCAGTAATCGACCGTGTCTGGTCGGATACGGTTTAGGCATTCCTAGTACTATTTTGTGTGCTTTGATAGCACTACTGCTTCTCATAATGACGGGCTGTTCCCCTGACGATGGTGATGAGCCAGAATCTCACAGTACAGATGGCCAAGAAGTGCGCCCTATTATGATTTTTGATCAGGCGGATTACGAGCCACTTTACCACTATATTGAGACCAGGGGAACGATCGAGCCGTTGCAGGAGATTACATTGAATAACCGGATTAACGGGTTCATCGATCATCATGTGCTCATGGATGGGCGAAACGTTTCGGTCGGGGATACCATTCTTGCGCTGCAGAATGAAGAGTGGCAGTTGGCAGTAGAGGAAGCGCAATTCGCACTTGAAAAAGCGGCATCCAACTATCAAATCGAACGAAATCAGCGTCTCCGTGATTCCGAATCTGGTTCACTGTCAGACGAAATGATTCGCTATCTGCAAAATGTGCATGGCTACTCCGAGGCACAGATCAGGTTGCGACGAGCTGAACTTGACCTGGGCTATACGAAGCTGATTGCTCCGTTTGATGGACAGCTGCACACCCGGAACAATTACTCCCGCACCCAGTACCTTGCAAGCGGAACCGAACTGGGTAGGCTGGTGGATGATTCACAGGTGCGTGTCCGATTTGATCTGTTGGAAAGTGAACTTGTTGATGTTAAAGCCGGGATGCGGGTAGAGTTGAGTACCGGGTTCGGATATGAGGCCGAAGGTGTAATAGAGGCGGTTTCGCCGGTTGTCAATAACCAAAGCAAAACGGGGCAGGTTGTTGCACTCTTTGATAATCCCGAGCGCCGGCTTCGATCCGGCATGACCGTCGAAGGAAGAATTCTCATCGAATCGATACTGGGACGCACTCGGATTCCCCGATCTGCAATGCTTGAGCGTGACGGGAAGACGCTGCTGTTCCGCCTGAATCGGGATGAAGTTGAGTGGATTTATATCGAGCCGGTCGCTAGTACCTCCGAGTGGGTGGTGATCAATCATCCCGATATCTCTCCAGGTGATACCATTGCCGTCGATCAACACTTTGCTGCCAGTCATCTGCAACGGGTTGATCCGCGTTTTCGGTTCTGAGCAATATGAAATTTGGATTTTCAACAAAACGGAACCGAGTCACGCTTGCCTACTGACCCGTCTCACACAGGCGAACAACTCCTGTATATATGATCGCATTTTTCCGGCGCAAATATCTTGTTTCCATGTTCTACCTGATGGTGGTCGTTGTCGGCGTGGTGGCTTGGCATCAGATTCCTGTGGAAATGTCCCCTGATCTTGAGCTTCCCGGAATGACGATAACCTACCATTGGGGACGGACCTCTCCCGAGGTGGTGGAACGTGAAATCACACGGCGAGTGGAACAGCAGGTACGTCGCCTGAGGGATGTCAAGGATATATATTCTATTACAAGAGAAGGGTTTGCATCTGTGACTATTTATTTCCATGAGAATGCTCCCGTTGATTACCGGATGGTGGAGATACAGGAATACCTGCGTATGCTGGAGCGCGACTGGCCATCAACGATCCATCCCGGCCAGATTACTCGACAGGTACCGGAGGAACTTCAGGAGTTGCAAACATTTCTGATATACTCCATTAGCGGTGATCGCGAACCACACGAGTTGCTGGTGCTGGCCGAGCGAATGATCAAAATCCCGGTGGCAGGAATATCAGGAGTTGCCGATATCGTATTAACCGGTGTGCGTGATCCTGCATTGACAATCGATTTTGATGTGGCGGCAGTGGAGAGGCTTGGTATCCGGGTACCGGAGGTGATGCTCCAGATAAACAACCGCCTTCGCCGGCGCTCAGCTGGTTATTCTGACGAAGGAGGAATGCGCTTTAGCCTGTCTGTCCCGCCGGGGTTTGACAATCTGGCCGACATACGAGCGATGCCGGTGAAACTACCCGGAAGTGACCGGCAGATTACCGTGGGAGATTTTGCAGATGTGACAATTCGTGACTATCCTGAACGGTCCACCATGCGTATCAACGGAAATCCCGCGCTTACGATCCGGTTTGAGCGCGAATCAGGAACCGATGCCATGCAGCTGGCGGAGCAGGTCATTGAGCGGATGAATGAGGTGAAGGCCGATCTTCCTGTTGGTATTCATCTCCAGATCGAACGGGATGCTACCCTTGACCTGCGTGAAGAACTGGCGTCTCTTAAGCGTCAGGCTATGATCAGCCTGCTGTGTGTCTTTCTCATTCTACTCGTTTTTATTCAGAAATTACGTGCGCCGCTGATCATTCTCGGAAGTATTCTGTTTTCACTGCTGTCAGCCGTTTCTGTACTCTATCTGATCGGTTATTCGATCAACGTCATAACACTGGCTGGGCTCACTATCGCACTCGGAATGGTCATTGATAATGCGGTGGTAGTGTTCGAACACATCAACCCCGGCCTGCCCCTCTCCCGCCGGGCACGAATCGAACATGTCCAGAGGCAGCTGCTCCACGTATGGACTCCGGTGATCGGCAGTACATTGACCACCGTCGGGATATTTGTACCGCTGCTTTTTGCACTCGAAGAAGTCCGTATTTTGCTGATGCCATTAGGCGTAGCACTTACGCTTACACTGCTTTCATCCGTATTGATCTCACTAACCTGGATTCCGTACGCACTGATCTGGCTGATCAGGGTTCCGGGCACACAAGTACAACCCAACGAAACCCGTCAAAAAAAGCTATTTTCCGACCGGATCGGTACTATCCTGATGCGCTTTCGCCGGGAAAGCACAAAACGGAACAAACCACCAATTAGTACAAATCGTCTGTGGCTTGCTATCTTCTTCTGGCGTCGTCGCATTCGCTGGTTGATCTATCCAGCGCTAATCCTGCTTATCGGTATCCCGCTCTGGCTGATTCCGGATCCGCAAACCGATGAAGATGAGGCACCCAGCCGACTGCACAGCCTTTCCATGGTCTATTTCGATAATCGCAGTGACATTGATCCATACATTGGAGGTATCGGCTACCGTTTCATTCGGCATGGCCGTTTTGGCGAGGCATGGCCCAGCCTTCCCCAACAAGACCACCTGGACATCACGGTACGTTTTCCGGTCGGATCTCCCTTTGATGAAATCGACAAAATTATTCGGCAATTCGAGTCACTCGTGGTCCCGGTTGAGCATTCAGTAGACTATTATGAATCCATGGTCTCCGAAACGCGTGCGTTTGGACAACTACGGGTTTACTTTCTGGACGATTACCTGTGGGCAAGAGAACCTTTCTTACTTTATGGGAGGTCGGTTTTTCTGGGGGCACGTACCGGAAATACCGTAATTTCAGTACGTGGATTTGGCGATCCTTTCTCAACCGGTCGCGTAAGCGGCTCGATGAGATATCGTATCAGATTGCAGGGCTACTCCTACGAACAGCTTGAAATGACCGCCATGGAAGTCAGGCGTCGCCTGAAACAACATGGTCGGGTTGAAAATATTGATATAAACTACACACCAAGGTTTAGCCGTGATGATCTCTACCGGTTTGTTCTCTCTTTTGATGATGACCGACTTTTGCACCGCGGGCTTGACCGTCCTTCTGTGATGACACTGCTTCAACTTGATATCAACCCCGAATTTTCAATGTATGGCAGGGTAACTTTTGACGACCGCCAGATGTACCTGATCGCCTCAAATCGTCATAGTCGTGCATACAAAGAACAATTTGTAAATGTACCACGCCTTTTGGGGAACCGGTTGTTTACGGTGAATAATATCGCAGATCTTGTTCGTGAACCGACCATGAGCGAAATACGCCGGCAAAATCAGATGTATACCCGCACGGTAGGATTTAATTTTCTGGGTCCAAGCCGACTTGCCCGGGATGTAACCGATGATGTGCTGGACGGACTTCCCGTTCCGCCTGGGATACAAGTTTCGGCCGAAATCGGCGGTCCGCAGTTCTGGTCACCCTCCGATGACTATGGGAAAAATTTGGTCTTCGTTTTTCTGATGGCCTTGTTGAGTGTTTGGATGATCATCTCCGCATTGCTTGAACGGTGGCGTGATCCCGCTGTAATTCTGCTATCTATTCCACTGGGAGCTCTTGGGATCATGGCCGGAACACTCTGGCACGATCTGCAATTCGACCGCAGTGCCATGGCCGGCGCACTGCTGGTAATGGGAATAGTGGTGAACAATGCCATCCTGCTAATGCATGGCAAGCAGAGGTTTCGCCTGCTCGGAGTTTATGGCCTGAGAAGCTGGATCTATGTGTATCGGGAGAAAATGCGCCCAGTACTAATCACTACATTCACCACACTCGGGGGATTGTTTCCGCTGGCTATGTTTGGCGGAGATGATTATTGGCAGACACTGGCCACAATTGTTATATGGGGGCTCTCATCCAGCACTTTATTTCTCATCTTGATGATGGGAATTTGGGAGAAACGTTGAATGAAAGGTTAAATACATTCCACCCCCCACCTAAAGAAAACCCTTCTTCGCTTTCAATATCCGAACAACCGAGGCGTCTATCCGCTCTTCGGTAATTTCTCCTTTCTCGATCATCCCGGTTACGGTATGGATGAACCGCGAAACAATCTCCGGGTCATAGCACAGATTATTTCCAAAGACCAGCAGATCGTTGCCCGCTGTTATGGCTCTTCGAATGGACTCTGAAATGCCAAATTCGTCTGTAATAGCGCTCATCTGAAGATCGTCGCTTATTACCAGCCCTTCAAATCCAAGGTGCTCCCTCAACAGCGTTCCGATAATCTTTTCCGATAGCGAAGCCGGATACAAGGGATCCAGTTGCCGGATATAGAGGTGACTGATCATCACCATATCGGCTTCACGCCCGCGGATGAGTGCCTTGTATGGCTCGAGTTCTGCCTCAGACCAGGTGGATGAAGCGTCTACGATCCCCTTGTGTGTATCTCCGGAGGCACTACCATGACCCGGAAAGTGTTTGAGTACAGCATGTACCTGTTCTTCTTTGTGCCCCTGAAGCCATGCTTTAGCGTGACGAAGGACCACGAGTGGTTCTTCGGAGAAACACCGCCCCAAACCGTAGATTACAGCACTGTTTTTGGCAATGCCAAGATCCACACATGGAGCAAAGTTCATATCGATGCCCATCGATTTTAACAAGGACGCCGTTTTTCGGCTTTGATGGTAGGTTTCTTCGACCGGCAGCGACCCCAGTTCCTGGTGGGATGGTATCGGGGAAAATCCTCGCTGTGGAGACAGACGGCTGACCCGCCCTCCTTCCTGATCTGTGGCTATGAAGACAGGTGCGTCTGTCCTCTTTCGAATCGCATCGGTTAAACGACGCAGCTGATCCGGGGATTCGATGTTGCGCGTATCCGTCCCCCGTGCCACATCTTTGTCAAACAGGATATATCCGGCCGGAATCCCGCCGGATAATACCGTTTCAGGAAAAACTCCGTTCTCCAGCTCGTATCCGCGGAACCCAACCATCAGCATATGTCCCAGTTTTTCTTCAAGGGACATGGAGTATACGTTGTCCTGAGGATTCTCCTTCATGCGTTATTCTCCTTTGATCCAACCT
>JASCXY010000086.1 GCA_030012235.1 Balneolaceae bacterium ANBcel3
TTCACATCCGTATAAACCGTAGGGGTAAGAATCCGGTAGGTGATCATATAAGATCTTGCAGCCTGGCGAAGCTGTTCTTTTGCTTCGTCTGAAATATTGGCAGAATGGCGGTCGGCGATTTTTTGAAGAAGTGTTTTTGCTTTTTTCCAATTGCTTTCAAAGCTGATACGAACCGGGAGTTCATTCCAGATGAATTGAAAGTCTGCAGTATAGTTAGCAATGTTTTCAGTAAAAACCTTATGATTCGGAATATGGATGACACGTCCAGTGCTTTGATCGGCATCGACCCAGTTACCGATTTCAATAACGCTGAATTTGAATATTCTCTGATCAATCACATCGCCGGCCACTCCAGCGATTTCGATGCGGTCTCCAAGCTCAAAAGGCTTTCTCCAAAGTAGAAAAAGCCATCCTGCCAGGTCGGCTACCGTATCTTTCAGGGCGATTACCAGTCCGGCAGATAAAAGACCTAAAAAGGTGGCCACCGACTGAAAACCTTCGAACCAGGTACGTCCAAGTACCAAAAGGGCAATGAAGACGAGTATACGGGTAAAATATTTTCTCCATTTGTAATGAACTTCCGGTTCGGAAGACTTCCGGTAAACAATCCGTAAAACAATGAATCGAAGAAACCACAGCAGAAAGATAAAAACGGCTGAAAAGAGCAGGTTTTGTGTAAACCCGTGGCTTAAATCCATTAATTCTGCAAAGAAACGGCTCATCCGGCTAACGATATGAAGGTCACTATCAGGCATAATTTCAAAGGATTGGAGTACGTTATATAGGGCCGAAGGTTATGATTTGAAATATCAGGATAAATACCTAATTTACGAATCTTGAAAAGTCAAAAGTAGCTACAATTATTATGCTTTATACACTGACAATTATACTTATTACCATCATTGCGGTTTTGATGGTCATCGTGGTTTTACTTCAAAGCGGACAAGGCCAGGGTCTGTCCGGTGGAATCGCTGGCGGCGGCGGTATAGGGGGCGGAGGCAATATGATGGGTGCCCGCAGAACCGCGGATTTTCTTTCCAAGTCTACGACGGTACTGGCGTCAATTTTTCTGACACTGTGCGTGCTCGCAAACTTTTTCATTGACCAGGAAACCGTTTCTCAAAGCACGATTCAGCAACAGGGTATTCCTACGGAGCAATCCACAGATTTTGATGCTCCGGCTCCGCTGCCAGAGCAACAGTCTCAGGATGCCGGCGATTTGCCTCTCCCGGTTGAAACAGACGAAGACTGATTACCCGTTCCTGTTCAGCTTTTTACCGTATAAACCCTGCTTGCTCAGTCCGGGTTTACGGGATCGGAGTATCGTGTACTCTGTTAGATGAATACCTTATTTCAGTTTGGGCTGAATCAGATCCGGAGTGTTATTTGAGGGGTTGTTGACCTCTTCATTGACACGGTAGAGGGACATACCAGGGGTAGGATGGGGCTTAAAAAGCGCAGGCAGCCGGTCTTGCTCTTTCGTAACCGGATCGAGCCACACATCATAATCAGACGGACGTAACAGCACCGGCATCCGATGGTGCAGGGGTTCAATGAGATCGTTGGCCGAAGTAGTTAAAATGGCAAACGTAGTTAATTCTTTTCCCCGGTCATTTGTATAGGTATCAAATATTCCTGCCATGCCAAAAAGAGGCTCTTCAAGAAGCCGGATATAGAAAGGCACTTTTTTACTGCCAACTTCTTTCCATTCAAAAAAACCATTCGATGGTATGATACAGCGACGACGCTGAAAAGACTGCCGGAAAGAGGGCTTTTCGTGAATGGTTTCACTTCGCGCATTGATTAAAGGGCTTTGAGCCTGTTTGTCCTTTGCAAACGAAGGAATATAGCCCCAGACCAATGGTTCTACGACCCGGTCGCGGGTCCCTTTAGTCAGAATGACAGGCTGGATGCTTCCCGGGGCAATATTGTAACCTGGTTCGTATGGCACATCGTCAGTGAACGAAACATGAAAATGTTGTTCAATCTCTTTCTTATCTGAATAAAGGGTAAATCTGCCACACATAGGGAGTAAAGTTGTAAAATAAACATTGAAATCCGTCAAAACGGATGGTAAGTATCCAAAAGATAACCGGTTTTATCAAAAAAACACTTAGATCTTTGTTCTGATTGCCTGGGCAAAGCGTCGCGCCAGGAAACAGAAGTAAAACAATACCCTGAATGTTTGCGGGTGAGTTATAAATGGCGAAAAATGCATGCTCTATTACCTTTTACTCCCTGCTTAACTTTGAATCGCTTTTTTTGTATATTTAAAGATTAACACCTGCTTGTATAGAAACAGGTATTGATTGCGTTATTAACCGGTGGCATAAGAGAAGAAAACCGGACATATCAACGCCCGTTGCTTCATTGGACGTAGAAAAACCAACGCATCGATTAAGGAATATCAAAAGGCGTACTATGAAAAGCAGTATTCGTCTTAATCATTGGTTTGACTACCAGGCAACCTGACCGAACAAGCAGGTTATTATCCATTTTTAACTTTTTATAAATTATATTTTGTCATTTGAAGAATTTAACCTCAACGAAGAGGTATTGAACGGACTAAGGGATATGGGGTTTGATAAACCTACCCCTGTTCAGCAAAAATGTGTCCCACTAATTTTGGAAGGCCGTGATGTACTGGCCTCAGCACAAACAGGTACCGGTAAAACCGCAGCGTTTGCTATCCCCGTACTCGAAAAACTGTCAGAGAAAAAAAAGAAGAAACAAGAAGGAATTCGTGCACTGGTGCTGACGCCTACCCGGGAACTGGCCGGACAGGTGGATGAAGCTTTTTTCGCGATAGGATATCATACCGGTCTTACCACAGCAAAGGTCTATGGGGGCGATGACTGGTCCAGGCAGGAACGTGCATTAACCCGTGGTGTGAATATCATTGTTGCAACTCCAGGAAGACTCCTGGATCACATGAAGATCCACGATGTGGATTTCAGCAATCTGGATTATCTGATCCTGGATGAGGCCGACCGGATGCTGGATATGGGCTTTATTCCTGATATCACACAAATAGTAAATCAATTGCCCAAAAACCGGCAAACATTGTTGTTTTCAGCAACAATGCCACCGAAAATCGAACAGCTTGCTCAAAAAATGATGCGTAATCCTGAACGGATTACTCTTGCTGCATCCAATAAGGCGGCAGAAGGCGTTCGCCAGGGGATGTACTACGTAGAAGAAAGGGATAAGCTTTCTTTGGTGCTTCACTTGTATGAAAAAGAGAACTGGTCGTCGGCCATTATCTTTATGTCCACGAAGCGTGCTGTTGACAAGTTGAGCCGGGAATTGACCCGTAAAGGGGCCAGCGTTACCAGTATTCACGGAGATCGCACACAGGCAGAAAGAGAAAAAGCACTCGCCAGTTTTCGAAAAGGTGAATACCGCATTATTGTTGCAACGGATGTAATGTCCCGGGGTATTGATATTGACGGAGTTTCTCATGTGATCAATTTCAGCGTTCCGCATGATGTGGAGGACTATGTACACCGCATTGGACGTACCGCCCGGGCCGAGGCTACCGGAGATGCCATAACGCTCGTATCCGGACAAGATCGGCGTTACATGGAGAATATTATTCGTGCTATGGATTCCAGGATCATAAAGCATGAGGTTCCCGAGAAGGAGCGATCTTCCAGGCGTGATTCGTCCAAAAAAGATGAAAAAGAGAAGACCTCCTCCCCTCCGACTCAAAAAAAAGACAAGGAGCCACAAAAGTCTGAAGGCGATAGCAACGAGAAAGAGGCTAAAAAACCGCAAGGTGGAAGGCGCCCGAAAAAACCGGTTCGTGGCCGCAGGCCGAAAAAAGATGCTGCACCTAAGGGTAAAGAAGGAGAACAGACTTCTACTAAACCCGGACCCGACAAAAAAGAGTCAGCTTCGGATAACGCCCCACCGAAACCAAAAAGGCGTGGCCGTCCGCCCTCAAAGCGAAAGCCTCAGGATACAAAAAGCGATGAAAAAGCTCCATCTCGGAAGGGCGCAGCCCCCAAGCGTCGTCCAACACAGAAAAGACGTCGCCCCGGACAAGGAAAGCATAGTAAAACCTCTCCGGCGGACCGTAAAAGAAAAGAGCTTTTTGAAAATGTAACGTCTCCTGATATGGAAAAGGTGAATCGCTCTGTGGGTAAAAAAGAAGGGGTTTGGTCCAAAATTAAGGGAATCTTCGGGACGAAATAACGTATTATTTCATGAATATTTACGCGATTCTGATTCTTCTGGCTTTGGTGGTGAATTATATCCTGAATCTGATATCGGATATACTTAACCTCAAAACGCTGGATGCCCCGATGCCGAAAGAGTTTGAGGAGATCTATGATACGGATAAATATGACCAGTCCCGGGAGTATACCCGCGTACGAACCCGCTTTGGCCTGATTGCATCCACGTTTAGCCTGGGCGTATTATTACTTTTCTGGTTTGTGGGTGGGTTCAATTGGCTGGACGGGATGGTCCGCGAACTTGATCAATCTGTTGTGGTGTCCGGTGTTCTGTTTGTTGGAGCACTTATGATCGCACAAAATATACTTTCTCTCCCGTTTTCTATCTATTCTACTTTTGTTATCGAAGAAAAGTTCGGTTTCAATAAGACTACGGCCGCTACATTTGTCATGGATCGGCTTAAGGGGTTGTTGCTGTTGGTATTGTTAGGGCTGCCCCTGCTTGCAGGAATCCTGTTTATATTTGAGTATTTGCAGGCATCGGCCTGGGTGTTTGCCTGGATAGTAATCGTCTTGTTTACATTGTTTGTCCAGTTTATTGCTCCAACCTGGATCATGCCGTTATTCAACAAATTTACTCCTATTGAGGAGGGAGAGCTGAAGGATGCGATTTTATCGTACGCCGACCGGGTATCTTTTCCTCTTCAGGGGATATATGTGATTGACGGATCCAGGCGTTCCGGAAAGTCTAATGCTTTTTTTACCGGTTTTGGGAAGAATAAGCGGATAGCACTCTATGATACCCTCATCGAGAAACATACCGTAGAGGAATTGGTCGCCGTTCTTGCTCACGAAATCGGCCATTATAAGAAAAAGCATATTCCGAAAAATATGGTCTTCGGATTTCTGCAAACCGGTCTGATGCTCTTTATTCTATCCCTCTTTATTCGTTTACCGGGATTACACGAAGCGTTTTTTATGGATCATATTTCTGTATACGCCGGTTTATTGTTTTTTGGATTGCTGTATACACCGGTAGACATGCTTCTCTCTTTTGTTACTCAATATTTTTCAAGAAAGTATGAGTTTGAAGCCGACCAGTTTGCCGCAGAAACAACGGAAGATCCGGAGAGTATGATATCGGTTCTTAAAAAACTTTCAGTAAACAACTTGTCGAATCTGACCCCCCATCCGTTCTATGTGTGGCTGAACTATTCGCACCCCCCGGTGCTTAAGCGTGTACAAGCGATTAAAGCTCTGGGTGTTAATTTCAGCCAAAGAGGATGTAAACAATGAATACGGAGGCTATGATTCCGGCAAGGTCAGCGATCAACCCCGTCTGAACCGCGTACTTAACCCGTCGTATTCCTACAGCTCCAAAATACACGGCTAACACATAGAACGTGGTTTCTGTGGAACCAAACATGGTTGCCGCCATTTTAACAAAAAGTGAGTCTTCTCCATATGCAGCAATCATATCGGCAAGAACACCTACCGATCCGCTTCCCGTAAGGGGCCTGAAAATAGCCATCGGCAGCACTTCCACCGGAAAGCCAAACCACCCCAGAACGGGTCCCAGGGCACTCATGAAAAATTCCATCGCCCCGCTTTCACGGAACATACCAATCGCAAACAGAATAGCTACCAGGTATGGTATAATCCGGACTCCAATTTGAAATCCTTCTTTTGCCCCGTCTACAAATACTTCATAGACCGGTACTTTTTTTATTAATCCGTATAGCGGAATGGAAACGATAATCAGTGGAAGTATAAAAACGGCGATGGTTTGCATGCTTAGCCCTCCCCTTTGTTTTCATTCGCAATATTGGCCAGGTGTGGTTCTTCCGGATGGAAGCGCTCATATATTTTTGCTGCGGTGATACCGACAATAAGAGATACCAGAGTAGCCAATGCCATACTGATGACCAGTTTATTGACACCGGTACCCATAAGCGCTACGAGTGTCGCCGGGGGAAGAAGCTGAACGCTGGCAGTATTTACCGTCAATAGCATGCATTGGGCATTGCTTGCTTTGTCTTTGCTGGGGTTAAGCTTTTGGAGTTCTTCCATGGCTTTGATACCCAGTGGGGTGGCCGCATTACCTAATCCAAGCATATTGGCGGCCATATTCAGGCTGATAATCCCATGTGCGGCGTGGTCTTTGGGGACATTGGGAAAAAGGAATCCAAGAAAAGGCTGCACCCCTTTCACAAGGATATAAACAAGCCCGCTTTTTTCCGCAATTTTCATGAGTCCCAGCCAAAGTGCCATAACCCCTATCAGGCCAATGGCGAGAGTTACAGCGAATTCAGCCATGGAAAAAGCGGCGGCAGTAATGGCCCGGAGTTTTACATAACGCACTTCAGGCAAGAGAAGTGAAACGGTGGATGCTTCGGAGTCAAAGGATGTAACGACGGCTAAAAGTACGTCCCGGTCGGCCGCTTCCTGATCTTCAGCTATCTGAAGCCACAATTCCGGAAGCTTTTCTGAGACGGGTATTGCCAATTCATATTGTCCGTTCACGGGCCTCCAGCTTGCTTCGAATCCGGTATCATCATCAGATTTATAGAGATACACCGGTTGACGTTGATCGGTCTGGCTGTTTTTTGGAAAACGAATGTCGAGCGTATGAATTTCTCCGTTACGATATGTGTTCCTTGTAATGTCCGTGATGTCATGGATCACGGCAAAAGCCAGGCTGATGATAATGAGTCCTGCCCAGATGTAATTCAGCATTGAGGCGTGGGTTAAGTGTTTTTAACAAAAAACGAGCACGATACAAAAAAAGCAAATAAAGATAGCTATTTTGCACTGGTAGTGTTTACCTCCTGAAGGTTACAGATAAAGTTATAAAGTAGACAAATGAATACAGAGAAATCAGAAGAAAATTATTCGAAAAAAAAATCAGGTGAATCTGCGACACCATGGCGGGCAGAAACAAAAGCATTGCATTCCGGATGGCATGCAGAAAAAGCAGGTGATCCTGTTACGGCTCCCTGGCAGCCATCTACGGTTTACCGGCATGGGGAAGCAGGGTTGAGTAAAGATACCTGGAGCTATACCCGGCTGGATAATCCAAACAGGGCTCAGCTGGAGCAGACGTTGACTTCCATTGAAGGTGGCTTGTCTGCGGTCACATTCGCATCGGGCATGGCGGCTGTTCAGGCGGTATTTCAGTGTTTATCTCCCGGAGATCATGTTTTGTTGCCGGATGATTTATATCACGGGGTCAGAAACCTCGCACTCCATCAATTTGAGCGGTGGGGTTTGTCTTTTGATTTCGTGGATATGACCTCGTTGAAGGAAGTAGAGAGCGCCTCTAAGGAAAATACCCGAATGCTTTGGATCGAAACACCATCCAACCCCATGCTCCGCATATCGGATATGGCTGCGCTCTCGGCACTGGCTAAAAAAAGGGGATGGCTGACGGTGGCTGATAATACGTGGGCGACTCCGGTGATGCAGCGTCCGCTGGATTTTGATATCGGTATGGTGCTGTACTCATCCACGAAATACCTGGGTGGCCACAGCGATATTTTGGGTGGAGCGGTAGTTGTAGGTGCTGAAGCACAGGCATTTGAAAAACCCCTTCGCACCCTTCAGATACAGGGCGGTGCAGTTCCATCCGCATTTGATTGCTGGATGATGATGAGAAGCCTTAAAACATTGTATGCAAGAGTCAGGCTTCAGGCCGAAAATGCGGCTATTCTCGCAGAGCGGCTTGAAAAACATCCGGCAGTGAAAAAAGTATATTACCCCGGACTTAAGTCTCATGATGGGAGTGAACTATCGGCTCGTCAGGCGATCTTTCCCGGGGCTATGATTTCATTTGAAGTCCTTGGAGGTAAAAAAGAAGCTCTGGCGGTCGTCAATGCATCCCGACTGATACAGCCGGCAACCAGTTTGGGAGGAGTTGAATCTCTCTGGGAGCATCGAAAAACAAGTGAATATCCGGAAAGTCCGACTCCTGATAACCTGATACGGTTATCCGTCGGAATTGAGCATCACGAAGACCTGTGGTCTGATATTGAAAATGCACTCAAATATGCCGGAATATAGCCCGGAAATGAACGATTTTACGTAAATTAGAGTCCTATTTGATATAGGCTCTCACTATATTACCTTATTGTACTGTAGATAACTAAACTCTAAACGATCGAACTGAACCAGTATGGCACGTATCGAAGTCACCATGCCCAAAATGGGTGAGTCAATTATGGAAGGAACCGTTGTAGAATGGTCCAAACAAATCGGTGATTCTGTTGAACAGGATGAAACCCTGCTTGAAATAGCAACAGACAAGGTCGATTCAGAAGTGCCAGCACCCGAGGCCGGTATACTGGTGGAGATATTGGTCCAGGAGGGAGAAACCGTTGAAGTAGGAAAACCCATTGCTGTTTTGGAAACAGATCCGGAGAAAGCGGAGGAAGGGAAAGCGGAGCCTGAGCCTGCCAAGGCCGAAACCAGCCCTGATTCCGGAAGTGAAACAGACGATGTTGCAATGGACGAAGATAAAGGAGCGGCGTCCATCAACGGGCTTGAGACGAACTCGGAAACCAAAGGCGAGTCAGATTCCCAGGAGAAAGAGTCGGTTTCTGCCGGTTCTGATCCGGAGAAAAGGGGATCGGACGGTCGGTTTTATTCCCCTTTGGTTCGTTCCATAGCCAAAGAGGAAGGAATCTCTCAGGAAGAGCTGGAATCTCTCAAAGGAAGCGGAAATGACGGCCGTGTAACCAAACAGGATGTTCTGGATTATCTGTCTTCAGGCAAAAAGGCACCATCGGAGAAACCTTCACCTAAAGAAGGTAAATCAACCATTGATGCCGGCGGGTTAGCCGCATACTGGCCGAAAGAAAGTGTGGAAATAATCAAAATGGATCGGATGCGAAAGCTCATTTCGGATCATATGGTGCGTTCTAAGCAAACGTCTGCCCATGTGACTACGTTCGCAGAAGCCGATGTTACCAACATGGTCCGTTTCCGTGAAAAGAATAAAGACCGGTTTTTAAAAGAAAATGGATATAAACTGACTTTTACGCCGTTTTTTATTGAAGCAACCATTCAGGCTCTCAGGGAATATCCGATGCTCAACAGTTCTGTTGAAGGAGATTCCATTTTATTGAAAAGAGACATTAACTATGGTATAGCGGTGGCACTTGGGGAAGCCGGAAGCGGAGGTCTGATTGTGCCTGTTATCAAAAATGCAGGTGAAATGAACATCAAAGGATTGGCCCGGGCAACCCATGAACTGGCGCGAAAAGCCAGGGAAAAACAGTTATCTCCCGATGATCTTTCCGGTGGTACTTTTACGTTTACAAACTATGGAAGTGTCGGAAATCTAATGGGTACTCCAATTATCAACCAACCCCAGGTGGCCATTTTTGGAACAGGAATGATACAGAAGAGGCCGGTTGTTATAGAAGTTGACGGAACCGATACCATAGCCATCCGCCATATGGTGTATCTCAGCATGAGTTATGACCATCGGATCATTGATGGTGCTATGGGCGGAGCTTTTGTTCAAAGGGTCAAACAGGTTCTGGAAAATTTTGACGCAAATCGACCGTTATAGAAACGGACTGAATTCGGTTGGATGAAAATAAATCGCCGTAACAGACAGTGCTGGTAAGGCAGGATATTGCCAGCAAATGTGACAGGTATATTTCTGAAAATATCAAGACAGAAAAGGAAATTTTATTGAAGCATGTAAAAACAAAACACGAAGTGCGAGCCACCGTATCAGGGTGGAAAGCAGAAGGGAAAAAAGTCGCTTTTGTTCCTACAATGGGAGCATTGCATCAGGGGCATCTGGCGTTAATTAATAAAGCCAGGGCTTTGGCGGACCATGTTGTGGTTTCCGTTTTTGTGAACCCGACCCAGTTTGGCCCGGAAGAAGACTTTGATAAATATCCAAGACCGTTGGAGCATGATCTGGACAAGTGCAGAAAAGAGGGAGTCTCACTTGTTTTTGTCCCTGAGCGCAGCGAGATGTATGGCCGTGAACAACCGGGTAAAAGGCCGCTTTTAACGTTTTCCATCAACCGGATGAATGAGCATTTGTGTGGCAACACCCGCAAAGGCCATTTTGAAGGAGTTTTGCAGGTCGTTTGCAAATTGCTGAATATTGTCCAGCCGGATTTTATGATTCTTGGCCAAAAAGACATTCAACAGTATTTTATCATTCGCCAAATGGCAGAAGAATTTGACTTTCCGGTGGAAGTCAAAATAGTTCCGACGCAAAGAGACAAAGATGGTTTGGCGTTGAGCAGTCGAAATGTGTATTTGTCCAAAGAGGATCGTGCGATGGCACCCATGTTGTTTGATGCCATTCAAAAAGTATCGCGAAGGCTGATGGAGGGTTTTGCAGACGATGAGATTAATGATGGTGAGGATCAAACCATTGAAGTGGATTCTCTCATTTTGTCTAAAGAGTCTGAGCGTTTACGTGAAAATGGTTTCAATGTTGATTATCTTTCACTTGTAACGACACCAGACCTGCAGCCGGCAGAAACCATCCAGCCCGGCAGGTTATATGTCATTGCTGTGGC
>JASCXY010000087.1 GCA_030012235.1 Balneolaceae bacterium ANBcel3
GACGGACAGGGTAATTTCGGATCCGTTGACGGAGATTCGGCTGCGGCTATGCGTTATACGGAATCCAGAATGCAACGAATTGCAGAGGAAATTCTGTCGGATATCAACAAAAATACGGTAGACTTTCAGCCGAACTTTGACGATACGCTGACAGAGCCCACTGTTATGCCGGCAAAGCTTCCAAATTTGCTGATTAATGGTTCTTCAGGTATTGCTGTAGGAATGGCTACCAACATGGCCCCGCATAATCTCAATGAAGTCGTTGAAGGAGTTAAGGCCTATATCCATAATCCGGAAATAGAAATCAGTGAGCTTATGAAGCATATCACAGCTCCTGATTTTCCAACAGGTGGTATTATATATGGATACGATGGAGTCAGACAAGCCTATGAAACGGGTAGAGGTCGAGTTGTTCTTCGCGCACTTGCATCTGTAGAAGAACTTAGAGGAAACAGAGAACAAATTGTTATTACGGAGATTCCTTATCAGGTAAATAAGGCCGCCCTTATTGAAAAAATAGCATTTCTCGTCCAAACCGAAAAAATCACCGAGATATCCGATGTAAGAGATGAGTCGGATCGTGAGGGTATGAGAATTGTTGTCATGCTTAAACGTGGTGCTGTTCCAAGCGTGGTGCTGAATCAGTTGTATAAGTATACCTCTATGCAGCATACGTTTGGGATCATCAATCTTGCTCTTGTCAAGGGGCGCCCAAAAGTGATGAATCTCAGAGATATCATCAGATATTTTGTTGAGCACAGGATTGAGGTTATCATCAGAAGAACTCTTTATGATCTCGATCAGGCGGAAGCAAGGGCTCATATCCTTGAGGGACTCAAGATAGGCGTAGATAATCTTGATGAAGTTATTAAAACCATTCGTGCTTCCAAAACCGTACAGGAAGCAAACAGCAGACTTCGGAAAGATTTTGGATTAACAGACTTGCAGGCAAAAGCCATTCTGGATATGAGGCTCCAGAAACTGACGGCTCTTGAGAGAGATAAAATTGATTTAGAATACAAGGATATTCTGGAGCAAATAAAAGAGTATCGCAGAATCTTATCAGACAGAGATGCTCAAAATGAAATTATCATCGATGAGCTCGATGATCTTAAAGGAAGGTATGGCGACGAAAGAAGGTCACAGATTGTCTATTCTGCAGATGACTTCAATATTGAAGACATGATTGCTGATGAGGATGTTGTCGTAACGATTTCAAATACAGGATATATTAAAAGGACACCTGTTAGTGGCTATAGACGACAAAAAAGGGGCGGTGCCGGTATGAAAGGCGCAACCACAAAAGAGGATGAATATGTAGAACATTTATTTGTAGCAACAAATCATAACTACATACTGTTTTTCACAAAAAATGGAAAGTGTTACTGGTTGAAGGTATATGAAATTCCGGAAGGAACAAGGCTTAGTCGTGGAAGAGCTATTGTTAACCTCATTGAAATAGAAAAAGAAGATAAAGTGCAGGCTTTTGTTCCTGTTAAAACTCTGGAAGATGAAAAGTATACCAATAGCCACAACATTATCATGGCTACCGAAAAGGGGATTGTAAAAAAGACCAGCCTGGACGCTTATAGCAGGCCTCGAAAAAATGGAATCCTTGCTATCAGTGTAGATGAGGATGACAGGCTTTTAAGTGCAAGCCTTACAGATGGAAACAGCACCATTCTGCTTGGAGCAAGAAATGGAAGGGCGATACGATTTAAAGAAACCGATGTCCGCTTGATGGGCAGGAACACAAGGGGTGTTCGTGGAATAAACCTTAATAACGAAGACGACAAGGTGGTAGACATGGTGGTTATCAAGAACACCAATGAAGCGACCGTTTTAGCCGTATCCGAACATGGGTATGGTAAACGAAGCCTTGTAGAGGATTACAGAGAACAAACAAGAGGCGGTAAGGGTGTGATAACATTAAAGATAACACCAAAAACCGGAAACTTGATTGCTCTGAAAGAAGTCAGTGATAACGATGACCTGATGATTATCACCGAACGCGGAAAAATCATTCGTATGCATAGCAAAGATATTCGGTCCATGGGCAGAAATACCCAGGGAGTGCGTATGATGAAGCTGAGCGGAGACGATACTATTTCTGGAATTACACGTGTTGTAAGTGAAGAAGAAACGGATACCGTTAAAAAGGTGGGTGATAATGGAGAAGATGTCGACTTGACCTCAGCCGCTGAAAACAACGCAGACAAAGACCAGGATAGTAGCACAGACCAACAGTTAAATCTTGATGAACCGGAGGAGTAAATTACTCCGTGCTTTTTGTATGATCAATTTGACGGTGATTATCGTCTTTCAGTCGAGCTAATAAATCACTCCGCATTCCCAGTAAGGACAAGGGAGACAACGGAGTGGCGTTGTCTGAGAACTGCAGAAACCATGTGTTTATGTATTCAAGGTTGTCTATGTAAAAATGGATAACCTCATAGTGGCCTTTGTCTTCACGATACTTTATCAAGCCGGGCAGCTCTGAAAGAAATTGAAAAAGAACTGTTTTATCAACTTTTGCTTTTACCAAATATCCATCTTTCAGTCCTCGATAGATTAAGTCCTTATTTGTGTAAGGTTTTGAGATGCGATCAAGATTGGTGACTATGGTAAGGTCTCTGATTTTTGATAAAATAAAATTACGCAAATCTCTGCGATGGTGACAAAAGCCAATTACATTCCAATGGGTTTTATAGTGAATCAGTAAAAGAGGTTCAATTATGCGAAACGATCTTTTACTCTTTTTGTCTTTGTAAGTAAAACGTACAGGTTTATTCTGTACAATAGATTCACAAATTATACTCCAGTCACCACTCGCTTCTCTTTGCTCAATATTATCAGAAAAAGGCGATACCAGCACAGAGTCATTCAATAAATGCATTTGCCTCTGCAGTT
This sequence comes from Balneolaceae bacterium ANBcel3, assembly GCA_030012235.1. Classification (GTDB taxonomy): domain Bacteria; phylum Bacteroidota; class Rhodothermia; order Balneolales; family Natronogracilivirgulaceae; genus JASCXY01. The sequence goes on from JASCXY010000087.1 coordinate 2,911, forward strand.
TAAGGGGAATTGCATTTACTAACTTTAAATAAACTTCCTCTGCACTCTTTTTCATTTCGTCGTCAACTTGTGCTTTAATAAACGACAAACCCATTGCGATAACAGAAAGCTCTTTAAACGTAAACATTATTGGGGGGACAAGCCCATCCCTTAAAATACAGTATCCCAATCCTGGGTCATGAACAACAGGAATTCCAAGCTCTTGAATTAAATTGATATCTCTGTATACAGTTCTTTTGCTGATAGAAAAACGCTCAACGAGATCGGATACATGAAAGCTGCGCCCTGATTGCAATAAATGAATTAGTTTAAGTCTGCGAACTACGCTGTTCATAAATTATGATTTTGCTTTGGAATGATGGTAATCACATATTTCCCTCTATAAAAATCAATACCGCTTGAACCAATATGAAATGATGAAACATGGTAGTCCTGCAGGGGTATAGCAGCCAACTCATCGAAAACATCTTCGCCCTTTAATAAAATATAAGAATGAATACGTTGCCCAGACAGCATTTCCAAAAGATTATCAATCTTAAAAGCATATTTTGATACTACACAAGGAGCACGCTCAAACGTAAGCTTATGAACATTGGAATGTATAGATTGTGCATTACATATAGAAAAAGCAGAAAGAATATTTTTTAAAACGATCATTTTCTTCTGCACCTTATCGACAAGATGATAACGCCTGCCCGGATCTGCAATAGCTAACGGAACCCCGGGAAGTCCACCACCCGTACCGACATCAAAACAATCAATATTAGAGCCCGGCAAAAAAGGAAACACATACAAGCTGTGGTGGATGTGCTGTAATACATCCGACTTCTTAAAACCAGGACTGAAAATATTTATTGATTTATTCCACCAAAGCCACCTGTCCGCAACGTCGTTGAAAACCACTTCACTTGATGAATACAGGGCATCAACCTGACGGTGTGTTTCACGTGGAACATCTATATTCTTCATATCATCAAGCAGGCAGTGTTGGCAATGTTTCACGTGAAACATTGGTGTTGGTTTAGCTCTTAATATAAATAAGTAGCACGGCGATGTCACTGGCAGATACACCGCTAATTCTACTGGCCTGGCCAATAGTCTCTGGTTTAATTTTAATCAGCTTTTGTTTTCCTTCTGATGAGAGGCTCTGTATGCGATTATAATCAATGCTTTTTGGAATAGCTTTTGATTCATTTAGATCAATTTGTTTTACGAGTTCTTGTTCCTTTTCTATGTATCCAGAGTATTTGATAAGTATGTTAATTTGCTCTATGACCTCTTTGTCTGATGTAATACTTCTGGTAGTTTCTTTCAATTCTGGATCGATAGCAATAAGTTCTTCAAGTTCGATATGTGGGCGACTGATCAGTTTTGGAATTTTGACAGACTGTTTTAGGGGGGCTTGATCCTTTAAGGAAAGAAACTCATTAAAAGAAGAAGGCCGGGCACTGTAAGAGCTGATGGCTTTACTTAGCTCGTCGGTTTCTTTCTCTTTCTTTTTAAATTTAAGGTATCTGTCTTCGTCGATAAGTCCAATTTGGTAGCCAAGTTCGGTGAGCCTGTAATCAGCATTATCTTGGCGAAGTAAGATTCTGTGTTCGGCCCTTGAGGTAAACATGCGGTAGGGTTCCTCGGTCCCTTTATTAACGAGGTCGTCTATGAGTACCCCAATGTATGCCTGGGATCGGTTAAGTACGACCTTTGTCTTATCTATAGTATGTTGGTGTGCATTTATACCGGCCATTAGTCCCTGGGCAGCAGCTTCTTCATAACCAGTGGTACCATTAATTTGTCCCGCAAAAAAAAGACCTTTGATTAACTTTGTTTCCAGGGTTCGGTAGATTTGGTGCGGGGGGAAATAATCATATTCGATGGCGTAGCCAGGTCGAATAAGATGTACATGTTCGAAACCAGGAATAGATTTTAACGCAGAAATTTGAGTGTCTTCCGGTAGACTGGTTGAAAATCCATTCAAATACATTTCATAGGTGTTTCTTCCCTCCGGTTCTAGAAATAATTGGTGTCGGTCTCTGTCTTTAAACCGATTGATCTTATCCTCTATAGAAGGGCAATACCTGGGCCCGGTAGATTTTATTCGGCCATTAAACATCGGGCTTCGGTCAAAGCCCAATCGGAGTAAGTCATGTACCTTTGGAGAGGTATAGGCAATCCAGCAAGAAAGTTGTTCATTTTGACCAGGAAGCTGTTTTGTGAGAAATGAAAATGGATGAGGATTTTCATCTCCAGGCTGAATTTCAAGTTTATCGTATTGAATACTTCTGCCGTCAAGCCGGGGTGGTGTGCCTGTCTTAAGCCTTCCGCTGAGAAATCCATATGCATGTAGAGACTCAGTGATACCAGTGGCTGCTTTTTCTCCTGATCGTCCACCACCATAGCTTTTTTCCCCAATATGAATGGTGCCATTCAAAAAAGTACCGTTAGTGAGGACAATAGAGCGGGCTTTGTAGGTTTGACCACTGGTTGTTCTAACGCTGTGGACACATCCATTTTTAGCAACTATTTTATTAACAGTATCTTGCCTGAAATACAAGTTTGGGATGCGCTCTAATTGTTCTCGCACATGTATTGCATATACCGCACGGTCGTTTTGAGAACGCGGACTCCACATTGCCGGTCCTTTACTCCTGTTCAGCATCCTGAATTGGATTCCAGAGGAATCCGCAACCATACCCATGATACCGCCAAGCGCATCAATCTCCCTAACCAATTGCCCTTTAGCTACTCCACCGATGGCCGGGTTGCATGAAAGTTGGCCTATCATGTTGATATTCATAGTAATAAGCAGGGTTTTGGAGCCTAGTTTAGCCGAAGCAGCGGCCGCTTCGGTACCAGCATGGCCACCTCCTACTACAATGACATCATAATCGAAATCCTTATTCATGGTTTTAATTCAGGTATCACGGGTTAAGGGATGAGGCACTTTATAAATGTATCCCCGTTTTTTTGTAACCGGTATAATAACATGAACCTAGCTTAACCGGGCAACACTCGTATCAAAAGGTGCAGAACCATGGAACAGTCCTAAAACAAAAAAAGCGTAATCAATAAATATTGATTACGCTTTTGCGATCCGGACGAGACTCGAACTCGCGACCTCCTGCGTGACAGGCAGGCGTTCTAACCAACTGAACTACCGGACCGAGGATTACAAATATAACACCGGATGATGCATATAGTCAAGTATTATACATCCTTTTTTTGTCAATAGCTGAATTATTTCCAGATATCAAAAGTTAAATCAAGTATAGGATTTGAAAAAGCATCATAGCAGATTGAATCTGAGCTATTAAATGTCTGGGTGCAGAATTCTTAGATTTAGGTTGTTTTCATACCTTTTTATTAACGTATATTAAAAAAAAATATGGCAGGTATTCATAGTGGATATGAGCATTTAAGCGATATTTTTGAGATTTGTACGTTACCGTATAGGCTTCATCTTGCAAAAAAATTTGTTTAGGTGTATTTCTCCCGGTTAATTATTGAGGTTACAAATGTATACAAGTAATAGAGCAGTAAGATCAGATGTCAGAGCATATGTGCATGGACTATTAAAGGGTATGGGTCTTGCATTTTTTGTTTTTCTCATTCAGGCAAATCATGTTACAGGCCAAATGTTTTCTGTCGAAGAAGTTCATACTCCCAGACAAACGACTTATCGCTCCATATTTGTAGGCCTGGACCATGTAAATATGGTATTCAGAGGTTCTGATAGTGAAGCTGATTTTCCATTATACTATATCTCTGAACCTGTATACCACATTGGGTTTGATGCAACAGATATTCAGGCACATCTATCTATTGGAAGGGATATTGGCGGTGGCGTGGATGGCGATACTCTTAACTATATCAATTTTTCAGCTTCGTTTTCAAATGCGATTCCGCTTTATATGAGAAGCAGAACCGGATTGCTTTTACCAACAAAACTTATGACTGATTTTACGCGTGTAACTTCTGCACAATCAAGTCTTGGCAGCAGAGATGAATTTAATAAGAGCGCCGTTTTACTTGGACTGGGTCTGAGGTCTTATGTAAGGTTTTCTGAAAAAATACGACTGGAGCTGGAATCCATACCACAAATTGGTTTTTCAATATCTGCATTAGGTGCTGATTCAGGAGGGGTGTTTAGCGTAAATAGCGGCGCTAAACTATGGATAAATGAAGCTTTTGGCCGTTTTGGGGTTTTATTCAGATATGAATATGGATATACCCGATATTCAGGAGAGGAGCGCTATAACTATAACATAGATAATCATAGATTTGGTTTAGGCCTTGTTTTTTAGCGATAACAGTTTGATTTTGGGTGCATTCACATTTCTTTTATACCATGAACGTATTACTTATACGAATGTTTAGATGAAGACTGAGACCTTTTTAATTGAATTAGAAGGCATTGTTTCTCAACTGGGTTATCGGTTTAGAAAAGAAAAAGGCTCTTTCAAGGGTGGTTTTTGTGTTTTACAGGGAGATAAACTCATCATGATGAATAAAATGTTTCCCAATGAGTTTCATATCGGCCAAATCATTCGCTTTTTATCCACTCAAGATTTGGAAGATATGTACATAAAGCCTCTCGTCAGAAAAGAAATTGATCTTTGGCAGGAACGATTGAAGGAAGATAAAACCATTTCATGACAGGATTTTAGAATGCAATTAACTTTTTTAGGAACGGGTACATCCATGGGTGTACCTGTAGCAGGCGGTTTTGGTTCTGATATCACTAAAATGGATCCGCGCGACTTTCGGTATCGTTGTTCTGCCTGGATTCAAACGAAAGAAAAATCATTTGTTATAGATACGGGTCCTGAATTCCGATTACAGACATTGAGAGCGAATATTAAGAGAATCGATGCTCTGCTAATTACTCATGAACATATGGATCACATTGGTGGCCTGGATGACTTGAGGGCATATAATTATGAACAAAAAGAAACTATTCCGGTATATACGAATGCGGAAACAGAAAAAGCTATCCGAACACGTTTTTCCTATATGTTTCCACCAGACAAAACTCCGGGTTCAGTGAATATTGACTTCAGGATACTAAATTCAAAGCCTATTGTGGATGGTGATTGTACCATTACACCGCTTCCGGTTAAACACGGAACAATGGATGTACTTGGTTTCAGGTTGAATGATTTATCTTATGTAACGGATGTCAGTTTTATCCCAGAGGAAACGAAAAAATTGATACAAGGATCTAAACTTCTTGTATTAAGTGGCTTAAGGTGGTCTCCGGAGCATCCTACTCATTATACCATTCCCCAGGCTATTGAAGTGGCAAGAACGTTAGACGTAGAGCAAACGTATTTAATTCACATTTCTCCGTTTGTTTACCATCAGGACATTTCTAAAAAAATGCCGGAAGATGTAAAACTGGCATATGATCAGCTAAGTGTCACTATTTAAGCTTTTTCTTTTGCTTCTCTGTCATTTTCTCATAGACCTTCTTGACTTCCTGTGACTTATCAAGTTTACAAATCAACAAGGCATCGTCGGCTTCAATTATTCCAACTCCCTGTAGTCCAACCAACGAGATAACCCGTTTTTTTTCAGAATGTATATAGCAATTTGAAGAGTCTACAATAATAGTATCTGGAGCATCAATTATATTACCATTTTTGTCACTGGAAGAACTTTGAAGTTCATATAAAGCCATCCAGCTCCCAACATCGCTCCATTCAAAATGGGAGGGTACGACCACAACATTATCAGATTTTTCCATAATGCCATAATCAATAGAAATAGGAAAACAAGAGTGATATACAGAAGACAAAACCTCCGGCTCTATGCGCCCCTCATTTTGTTCAAGATGCATACTTAAAATCTGAACCTGATGAGACAAGACAGGTAAATGCTCATTAATTTCATCTAAAATAGCTTTTGATTTCCAAATAAACATTCCGCTGTTCCATAAGAAGTCACCGGATTGCAAAAACTTAAGTGCAGTTTGCAAATCAGGTTTTTCTGCGAACGTTTTTACTGGATAGGCAATACTATCTACAATTGGAATTTGAAGAGAATCATTATACTGTATATATCCATATCCGGTTTCGGGCCTGTCTGGTGCCACTCCTAAGGTAACAAGCTGGCTTGGCCTCAACTCCGCGTTTTTTATACATATCTTCAAATCATTAATAAAGGTATCAACCCGATCTACATAATGGTCACAGGGCAATACAACCATTGTAGAATCCGGATCACGCTGATGTATAAGAGCAGCAGCAAAAGCAATACAAGGTCCCGTGTTTTTTGCTTCTGGCTCTGCTATGATATTATCTGAAGGAACTTCGGGAATTTGTTCCTTAACGAGTGGAACATAATCAGCGTTGGTACTAATTAAAATCCTTTCAAATGGAATCAAAGTGGAGATTCTGTCAATGGTATTGCGAAGGAGGGATGTATCACCAAAAAATGGTAAAAATTGCTTGGGCTTATTAATACGGCTTTTAGGCCAAAAGCGGGCACCAATTCCACCCGCCATAATGAGAGCATATTCCATGAAGCTAACTTTGATTCTGGAGAGTAATAAAATTAAAGAAAGTTAGTAAATCTGAAAAGAACCTGAAACTTAATCTTTGTTGGGGCGAGCGGTCTTCAAGTGGAATAAAAAAGTAGATCCTTTTCCGGGATTGCTGGAGATATAAAGATGTTGTTGGTGCTGTTCTAATATGTGTTTTACAATAGAGAGCCCGAGACCAGTACCTCCCTGATCTCTTGACCGGGATTTATCTACACGGAAAAAACGCTCAGTAACTCTTTCGATATCTTCAACCGGGATTCCGATTCCAGTGTCACGGATTTGGATTTGTATCGATTTTCGGTTATTACTATATATGCAGGAAACAGAAACCTTGCCTTTTTTAACATTATACTTTATAGCGTTATCTATCAGGTTTGTCAATACCTGTCGAATCTGGTTTCTGTCAGCATATGCAAACATGTTATTCTCTTCACTTGTGGTTTCAAGTGAAATTTCATTTTGTTCTGCTTTGTACTGAAGTGTATCTACAACATCTTTTATTATGGTGAATAAGGGAATGACCTGGAAATTTGGCTGGAGTTCTCCGCTTTCAAGTTTTGAGATCTCCATTAAATCATTGGTTAATAGAGTTAAACGTTCGACATTTTTTAAAGCTTTATAGAGGAAATTACGGTTGACTGCGGGATCATCCAATGCGCCAGCAGACAAGGTTTCCAAATAACCCTGGATGGAAAAAATGGGCGTTTTAAGCTCATGTGAAATATCTCCGATAAACTCTTTCCGATAGTTGTCTGTTTGATTCAATTGTTCAAACTCTTGAGATAATCGTTCTTGTAACGATCGCGTCTTCTCTATGAGATTCTGTGGTGTGTGCTTTCCTGTCGTACGTAACGATTCAAAATATTCATCTGCAAGTGGAAAACGAGACAAAATGCTTATTAGGCGTCTTGAAACCCTGCCTAAATACCACTCAATACATTTTTTTGAAACAAAAAAGCAAAAAATGAAAAAGCCTGGCAGGATCAGCCAGGTATGCTCAGGAAGCAGATCCGTAATGAATAAGAGGAAAAGAGCCATCAAAACCAAGGTGCCAGAACAAAGAAGAGCTAAAGTTCGTACACTTTCAAATGTTTCAAAGCCATTACTTAAAGACATAACCGTGATTTAAAGGTAGTGATAATCAGGGTTTTTTAAAGCGATATCCTACACCTTTTACCGTCTCAATGGAGTCGTCGTCCAGTTTTTCCCGAATCTTTCTAATATGAACATCAATGGTGCGGTCTACAACGTAAATATTGTTCCCC
>JASCXY010000088.1 GCA_030012235.1 Balneolaceae bacterium ANBcel3
GTTTTGAGTATAGAACTCAAATCAAAGATAAAAAAGTGCTGGTCAGGGGTATCATCGATCTGTTAGTAACAGACGAGGCAGGAAACATACACATTGTTGATTTTAAGACGGGACCGGTAGTTTCCGGAAAAAGTACTGAGGAACAGAATGTCCGTTCGATCCAAAGTATCAAAGATGCCGGATATGAGAAGCAGATAGAATTATATAAGAACGCCGCAGAAAAGATCTGTGGAAGGACGATTTCAGCAGAGCATGTCTGGTTGCTGTGTACTTATCCTGATCCGGCGTGTGGCTGGTCGTTGCAAGAACTGTTGAACGATTAGATTTCGGGGAAAAACAGATTAAGCTTATCAGCGCTACAGAGTATTCTGAATGCGTACGGCCGTCCACTTGGAGTACCATATCCAGGCTCCGGCCGCAATCAGAAGAACTCCCAGGATATAGGCTGCCACAGCACCGGGGAAGACAGGTTCCAGTATTTTTTCTGTAAAATTCAGAATGACCCATGTCCCGGACATCAGTACTACCAGAGGGAGGTGATGGCGTAGGATAACCACATATATGATACATAAAGCCGCCCCCGTCAATAATCCGGTAATGAACCAGGAGGAGACATCATAGGTTACAATGCCAACCAGGAAAAGGCCACTTAGCATGAACAGAACTCCCGAAATCAAGCGTCGTTTTTGCCATCCGGAAGATAAGGTATGTATCGAACCAAAAATGAGGATAAGCAGCGTGGTAAGTAGGAGGAATCCAATAATCGGGGAGGTCATTCCGTATATCACTGGAATCGTTGAACTTGCTGCTTTAAGCAATCCCCAGTTTACATCGGTTGAAGTGGTGAGTGACTGGAGGAGAGCGAAAAGGCCGGCAAAAGATAAAACCGGAAAAACACCGGAAAGGATGGCACATAAAGGTTTTTCCGCTAACGAACTGGAGACAGGCTGTTTCCAGGACTGAATAAAACTTGCTGTTAAACCATAAGTGAGGCCAACGACCAGCCAGCTAACAAGGCTGAAACCGGTATTAGTGAGTACCTGATTTAAAAAAGGTTGAGCTGTTGAAAAGAAAGCCACTTCATTTTGCCAGGTGAGGATGTAGCGTAAGGCCATTACCAAAAACGGTATCGAGAAGAAAACCAGCATCCATGAAAGACTAAAGGTGCCTTTCGCCCATCGCATTATCGCGGCAACAATGGCAGCGATAAAAATCAGTACCATGATTATAATAGAAAAAAGCCGGAAGGTGTTAGGAATCAGGCTTTTGTCCCTTCGCTCTCTTGACCAGTCTTCGGATACATGTACATAGGAATATGCTGCTGATACGTCACTTCCGGCAAGACGAATTTGAATTCGGGTTTCGTCCAGGCCAAGAACCGAAGCTGCAGTATCCGCATAAATAATCCGCCAGTCGATTCGATCAGGAAGCTGGGAGGATACCGCGGAGAGAAATTTCAGATCCTCAGGATTTTTATGAAACTTGCCCATAACCTGAAGGTCAGCGATCATCCGGGCTTCCTGTTCATCGAGGTGTGCACCCGGGAGGTTTTCCGGAATAGTATTAATAAAGGCGTTAATGGTATTGGCAGTGGAGACGAATGCCCGGTATTCTTCTGTACGTTCGTCAACAGTTCCCTCAAAGGTAATGTTTCTTGCCGTCCATTGAGGCTTTGACAGGTATGTTCCGAGCAGTTGCAGATACTCTTCCCGGCCGGCTTCTTCCATGATATAATGATGTTGGAGGGAAGGGGTCGGCCATAACGATGTATATGTATTCCGGGGATCACTCGTCGGAATATCCTTTTGCGTCCAAAAATCCAGCGCTGTTTCTGTTGCTTCTGCCTTAGTGGTAGTAAATGCCGGAATATCTTTTTTAAAATCAGAAAAAGCCAGCCATAAAGAAAAACCGAGGACTCCCAAAACTCCAATAACAGCAAGGGAACGTCTTTGATCAAGGATAGATGGCAATGTTGCGATTGAATCATCGGCTTCTTTCTTTTCGGAAGCTGTCGTTTTTTCGTCCGGTTCCCACGAGCGGTTATAGGCCTCCGGAGGACATTCATCCATCCGACGGTGCCGGATATATTGAAACAGAATTACCCAAAACGGAAATAAGCCAATAGCGATTAGAATCAGTTTGTCCGGCAGCAATCCTGGAATGGAAGAAGAAAATACAGGGATAGAATAAAGGGTGAAATTATACCAGAAATGAAGAAGGATAGCCGCATAAAGTCCCAGAAAATAGTAAAGCAAACCGAAAATGACGGAAGGCAAAATCAGTTCAATAGTTCGGGCGTAGAAAGGTTGCTGGGGATAATTGGCATGGCCGGCACCAAAAAGAAAGGCCTGAAGAATAAAAGCACCAACAATCCACCATTTCATGTTTCCATATTTCCGCCCGAGTATTACAGCCCCGGCAATGGGGATGGCTCTGAAAAGAGATTCTTCCCAGAAGGCCGCCTGAAGAGAAATACTGAAAGCATCCAGCCAGGGAAAATATACGGCCAGTATGTCCGGCTGAAATAGCTCTGAAGATGGATACCACCATCCCAGAAAGTTACTTCCTGCATAATACACTCCGGTGACATACAGCAATTCGTATGAAACGAGTAATAAAGCGGCAAACGTAATTCCAAGCACTTGTTTTGAGTTGGCCGCTCCGGGAGACCACAGCTTCCAGAATTGAATGTGATCAGGAAAGGCTTTTCTGCTCAGTGATTCGGCAACCATAAACAGCAGGCTGAAGAAAATCGCAAAACCGATAAAAGAGACGACACCGATGGTAATCTGCTCAATGATATGTCCTTGAACAGATAAAGCAGTATCAAACTCCATCCAGTGGAGCGGCCATGCATTAAAGTGAGTCAGCATGAGCATAAAAGAGACAAAAACGCCCCAAAAAACCGGGGTTTTCCAAATCAGGAAACGATTTTTCACGAGGTAAAAGAGGCCCAGTCCACAACCGATGACAATAAAGAGAAGGAAAGAAATAAGGGTTGCAATATCGGACAATGTGCTGTTAAACGAGCGCATTTCTTCGTAACTACGCTCAAAATGCTCAGGCACTCTGACCTGATGTAAGAGTCCGGTGAAGGCATCTCCACCAACATGAAGTGATAGTCGGATCGGAGCATCTGCGATACGAACATCGGTTCTTTCATACACAAAGACATGGTCCAGGCGGCCGCCAGGTTGCATGGACTCGGACGATTCTGCCAGTTCGTAGACGGAAAAATCAATACCCCAATACGTAACCGCCATGTGCTCTGCAAAATGCCGTGCTGAATCCGCCGGTAATACGGCTCCCGGCTCATTCTCAGGCAACGTGTCTGTAAAACCATAGGGCCGTCCATCGGGAGTAAACCGAATATTGGTTTCCCGGGCTTCTTGCTCCTGAAAGAGCCGGACTCTCCAGAAATAGGGCTTGTAATTACCGTCATTCAAAAACTGCTGAAAACCCTGAATTCCCCCGGCCTCAAGCTCCACAAAGTTTTTTACCCGACTGTCCTGTCGATAGGAAGCAGCCATTCTATAATTTTCCGGGCCCCAGTTAAATCTATCGGCAAGGATATTGGCTTGTTCCATGGCCTCTTCTCTGTCCATGGTGATTTCCACAGAAACCTGGGGTATAGCCGTCCTGAAGAATTTTGCTGTTGTAAACGCGCATACTAAAGAGAGAAAAACAGCAATGATCCAGAAAAAGGGTCTTCTAAACATTTTCTAATACTTTGGTACTGCAGCATAAAAGAAGAAATAGTACCGGTGCGTATGCTGCTAAAATATCAGAAAAGATACTGTGATTTTAATTTATTTAAAAAGAACAGATCTATAAAATGATGGGAACCTGCAATCTATCATTCCGAGCAAGGGGAGGGTGCTCTGGTAAAGGAGAAAAACCGGGCACGATCCTGAATGAAGTAATGAAAGGTCACATGTACATTTTTCATGTAGCCGGGTGACCATATCTCACATCGAACTCTTTGTTCAGCCAGATAATAAAGGGAGTCTCTCAGGGCATCTGAAAATTCTTCTTCCTCTTCAAATCCTTCTAAAGAGTAAAAAAAGTGTAATCGACGGGCATTAACAGACACACTGTCAAAGACAATATCCCGCTCGATGCGCTGTGGAAGAATGTCGTTCATCTGTGTAACCTGTACTGCCAGTGTTTCTTCCGTTGTTAATGGTCGGTTTCTGAACGTTGAATAGTAAAAAATAAAGAAAGAGGTAATCGATATTCCCAGTAATATTGTCAGAAAACACCCTTTTCTTTTAAAGTATCTTTTAAAATTGGTTGCACTCATGAATCAGGAGATGCTTGGTTATGCATTTGTATAGCAACAGAATACCGGAAATACAAGCGCCGGGGAGTTGCAGGTTAGATGGTTTTACAGGAAAAAAAGCCAGTATACCCATGTTTAAAAGGGAATCATTGGAAAAAAGATTCAAAATAAAGCTAATTTACATCGTTAACTTGATCGGTGGTCAGATCAATGAATGAGTATGAGGGCCTGTTCTGTTGGAATGGGATCCTGCAGTGTTGCCGACCATAGAATAGATGCAATATAAACAACTCTATTTTCTCAGTTTTTTAAAAATACGAAAAAAGATGAAAAACAAAGCAGTACAATTTCTGTTAATTTTATCTATCCTGTTGTGGATTAGTGTAATACAGGTTTTTGGGCAGTTGCAGTCTCCCGAAAGCTTTTTAGGTTTCGAAGCCGGAGAACGGTTTGTCCGGCCTTATGAAATCCACAATTATTTTGTGCATGTTGCCGAAGAAAGTGACCTTGTTGAACTGAAGTATTATGGAACCTCCTGGCAGGACAGGGCTTTGTTTGCTGTTTTTGTTAGTTCCGAAGAGAATATCAGCTCCCTGGAAACGATTCGTTTAAACAACAGGAGACGGGCCGGACTGGAATCGGGGGTATCCGGAGGAGCCGAAGCAACCATCCTTTGGATGAGTTACGGAATCCACGGAAATGAGGCTTCTGCGTCTGAAGCCGCCATGCATACCCTCTATGAGCTGGTATCCGGAGAGACAAGTCAGTTTGGACATACGCCGGAACAAATAAAGCATTGGCTCAACGAAACGGTTATTATTATGGATCCTATGCTTAATCCGGATGGAAGATCACGTTATGTCTCATGGTACGAACAAACCACCGGGCGATATCCGGATCTGAGGCCTGAAACACGAGAACATGTGGAGCCCTGGCCCGGTGGGCGTGGTAATCATTATTACTTTGATCTGAACAGAGACTGGCTGTGGCTGATACAGCCTGAAAGTGTGTACAGAAGCGATTTCTACTACTCCTGGATGCCACATGTTCATGCTGATTTCCATGAAATGCACACGAATGACTATTTCTTCCCACCATCGGCAGAACCGTTTCATCCTCTGGTGACCGATTGGCAGCGTGAGTTTCAAACGCTGATGGGGAAAAATCATGCGGCATATTTTGATCACTATCGGGAAGGCTATTTTTCGGCAGAGTGGTTTGATTTGTTCTATCCGGGTTACGGGGACTCCTGGCCAACGTTTAACGGGGCCATTGGTATGACCTATGAGCAGATGGGGCATGGAAGAGCCGGTTTGGGAGTCTTGCGTGAAAATGGCGATACTCTTACCCTTTCAGGGCGAATCCGTAATCATCATATGGCCGGAATGTCAACGGTCGAAACAGCGGCAGAGAATAAAAATCGTCTCATACAGGAGTTCCAGTCTTTTTTTGCTGACGGGCCTTTAAAGGACCAAAAAAGAATAATGAGCTATGTGGTTTCCGGAAACAACTCCCCGGATAAACTGGCGGCTTTGAAGGGATATTTAGATCGACAGGAAATCGAGTATTATTTTGCTGAAGAAAATTCGCGAATGACCGGATTGGAGTATTTGACGGGGAAAACGGCCTCCCGAAGAACAGAAAAGGGAGATCTTGTGATATCTCTTGATCAACCGAAATCGGTGCTGGCTCATCTTTTGTTTGAGCCGTCACCCACGCTTACTCACCCCGAAACTTATGATATTACAGCCTGGGCGCTGCCTTATGCCTTTGGCCTTCAGGCCTGGAGGGCCGATCGCCTGATACCGGAAGCATCTCGATTGCCTGTTGAAGGAAATGCAAGAAGCGACCGGGGTCCGGCAGATCACTACTATGCTTTTGTAATACCCTGGCAGGATGTTCTGGATGCGGCGTTCCTTGGAGCTCTCCTTGAAAGCGGGCTGACGGTTCATCATTCAGAAAAAGCCTTTATGGCAGAGGGGGCATCGTTTCCTCCCGGATCGCTGGTCGTCCTTTCCGGAAGAAACCGTCACGGTAAGGCTAATGCCGGTGAAACCGTCTTTCGGCTTGCTGAAAAACATGGCCGCATGGTATATCCACTGAGAAGCGGATATACCGAATCCGGTCCCGACCTTGCGTCACCATCGATCCATTATCTGAAAAAACCAACGGTTGCTGTGGCTGCCGGGTCATCTGTGCAGTCCACTAGCCTTGGTGAAATATGGCACTTTTTTGACCACAAAGTGGATTATCCGGCCGCTCTTTTTGAACTGGACCGGCTTGAACGGTTTCCCCTGAAGGAGTATGATGTTCTGGTTTTGCCGGATGGATCGTATTCAGACACATCTACCATGGATCACCTGTTGGAGTGGGTTCGGGATGGAGGACGATTGATTGCTTTTCCAGGTGCTGTACGTGCTTTGGCGAATCATGACGATGTTGATATTCACCTGAAGGTTCGGGAAGATACATCCGAAGTCCGGCAGCGACGCTATGAGGACAGAATTCGTGATAATCAGGAGGATCGGCTGGGTGGAGCTATATATCGTGTTGTAACCGATGACAGTCATCCTCTGGCTTTTGGAATGGGATCTGATTACGCAGTCTTGCGCAGAGGAAATATGATTTCCGAACCATTGAAAGAGGGCTGGAATGTCGGACTTGTTTCCGGTGAAGAGCCCCGGCTGGCAGGATGGGCCGGTGAACGTATAGATAAGGATCAACCGGGAAGCCTGGCTTTTGGAACCCTTTCTTTGGGACGTGGGCAGATTATTCTATTTGCTGACAATCCACTTTTCAGGGGCTTTTGGAGAAATGGAGAGCTGTTAATGTCCAATGCCGTTTTTCAGACGGGTATGGCTCGTTAGTCCGTCGTTTTTTTATCCGGGTTCACCGGCTCCTCACGGGGGGGCGCATCTTCCTCATCGGTCAGTTCTTCCCCGGCTTCTTTAAGTGCTTCCCGAATCAGGCGGTCTCTTTTTTTCTGGCCGCTTCGAATCCCTATGTACGCTCCGGCGGTGGTAGAAACCGTGATCAGAAAAAAGAAGAACAGCATCGGGCCCCAGCCCGAAAACCGGTCGGTACTCACTGAAAGTATAAACGTAGGAAGGATTAATATGAGGCTTAGAACGTATGGATAACGTTCCATTTCGAAGGTGCGGCTGCAAAAGCGCCGGGCCATCACGCCGCTCATATTAAAAAAGATAAAAATGAACCCTAATGAAAAAATCCATCCGGCAATATCCGGTAATTCAACAAGAGGGATGATGGGCTGGGTCAGAAAAAAAATGACGACACCCAGCATGAAAGTAGCTCCGGAAAAAGCGAATGCCCGGGCGATGTGTTGATTGGATTCAGACATGAGAATAATAGGGCAACAAGTAATTATCGGCTTGAAATCCAGATTTCAGGATCCAGATTTGTGTTTTGATCCCGGATCATGAAAAACAGAGAAGGGCCTTTTAAAGAATTTTCATCTCCGGAAGTACCGATTACATCTCCTCTTTGTACAAAATCATTGCGGCCGACATCAATGTCACTCATATTGCCATACACCGTTATAAAACGGCCATGCTTGACAAAGACGCAGTTGCCAAATCCGGAGATGGGCTGCACCGCAAAAACATATCCGTCATGTACGGCACGGACTTCACTGCGAGGATCGGTGACAATTTCAATACCGGGGTGATCGATACGGGTTCCGTATACCGGATTAACGCGGTTCCCGAATCTGGCCGATATAACACCGGAGGAAACGGGCCATGGGAGAGCTCCTTTTTGTTCTTCAAAAGAGGCTTCAATCGACTCAATTTGCTCATTTGAAGGAACATTTGACGCGGTTTCTGCAGGCCTTGAGTAGCGGGCAACCTGCGCCTCCCGCTCTCTTCGGTTTCGAATATTTTCTGCATTGGCAAGTCGGCGCAACCGCTCCTGCTCAAGCCGGTCCAGGCGCTCCTGTTCTGCCGCCCGGATTCTTATTTCTTCTTCAATGAGCTGAGTAAGCGTCTGTTCCATCAGTTCCGCTTCACTTCGGGTAGCATTAAGACGCTGTTCAAGCCTGAGACGATCTCTTTGAAGCTGTGCCACATTCTGTTCGCGTTCAGATAACCGCCGCTCAAGACCTTCGCGTTCGCGCGTCAGCTCTGCCAAATTATCCCTGTTTCGGCTTCTTGCATCTTCCAGTTCGTTTCTTCGGTCACCCAGTTCATCCTGGATAGTAAGAATTTGTTCTTTTTGGTTTCTTCGATGCTCTTCAAAACGCTGAAGATAATACGACCGCACAAGCATTTGGTTAAAAGAAGTGGCCGACAACAAAAGTACCTCATCCGGAATTCTTCCATATTTATACAAATGGGTAAGAGATTTCTGATAATTCTCTGTAAGGATATCAAGGTCGTCCGTCAGATCATCAATCTGCTGCTGAGTAACCTGAAGTTCGTTTCGGATGGCGATTCCTTCTTCTTCAATCGTTTTAATAATGGCGCTTCTTAATGCAATTTCACGGGAGAGATTTTGCTGCTGTTCGTAATTTCTGCTGTATTCGTCTTCTGCCTGAGAGATCTGTTGCTCAAACGAAGAAATCTGGCGACGCAGGTTTTCTATATCTGTACGCGCATTTTCCTGCTCTTCCTGAAGTTCTCTGCGGAGATTTTGGTAGTTTTGAGCATAACTATCCCCGGGCAGGATCACCCAAAGAAGCACGCACACAAAAAATGTAAAAAACGATAAGGGCTTCATATTCGGATGATTTCAGTGTCTTCCGGGATATCGGGCTCGAAGTTCATAGCAGAGGGATTTATTTCAAAAGCCCTGATAAACAAGAAAATATTGGATTTTTCATCAGAACTCAAGATTTGTATTCTCCTTGGAAGCTGGATTCCATCAACTGTGGCAAAACTCTCAAAAATAAAAGTTGAATACGCATGAGCGGTATCCGATGTGCGTTCAGACCTTCGCAATACAAGCCCCTCTTTTTCTATCAAATGTCTGAACCCGTTTTTGGTTTCTACAAGATAATAAAAATCATTGGAGTATATAGCATTTATATCGCTGGCATGCTCGATAGGATGGAGGATTGCAAGGATATTCATGGCCGTAATTCCGTTCAGAAAGTGGCTGGAAGCTTCCTCCTGAGACATTTTGTGTGCCGTTTTTTCTATCCTGTTGTAAATGATCACAGAATCCGGATTGCTGTATATCCGGCCGCCTTCCATTCCCAGGTTATTTCGGATGGATAATACACTATGTGAGCGGCTGGATTGAAACGAAATCGTAGCCCTTTCTGAAACACCGGGTTCATTAACTTGGGCATTGGCTCTTCCGGAAACACCATCTACTGCCCGACTTTTTTCGGCATATTTATCAAAAAAAACTTCAGCGTCAATGTCTGCCGGTACAAGGGACTCTTCCTCAAATTGAATAGACCTCGGTGCAGAACAGGATACAAAAAGAAGGATGAACGGAGTCAAAAGCAGCACTCTCCAGGCCCATTGTACAGGGACCCGTTTACATACTGAAGAGGATGGCGTTGCCGTGTGTTTCATTCCGTATTCGTACCGGGTATCAGTTAATATGCAACCGTTCTTTCAGATGGTCACGCTCCTCGTCTTTGTCGAGGGCTTTTTTCCACCAGTAAAGTGCCTTATCCGGTTCACCGAGTTTGTCATAGACATCACCCATATGCTCCATTACTTCGGCGCTTGCATCACCGGTTTCAAGAGATTTTCGGATATAACGATGTGCTTTTTCATACTCTTCAAGCTTGAAATAAATCCACCCCATCGTATCCAGAAAAGCAGCGTTATCCGGACTTAATTCAAGGGCTTTTACAGCCATTTCCCTGGCTTTATCCAGTTGTTCTTCCCGTTCGCTTAAATAATACGCGTAGTTATTCAGAACAACGTCATTTTCAGGATTCATTTCCAGGGCAGACTCATAGGCGTCCACGGCTTTTGACCACTCGTCGATGGTTGCATAAATATCACCCATGGTACCCAGGATGATCGACCTGAATAAGCTTCGGGCGGGGAGTTCGGAGGCAGATTCCAGCCATTTGACCGCTGTGGTGTGGTTGTCCAGAAGGAAATAGGCGCTCCCTACAAAAAAATGAATAAACGCATCATCCGGTACCTGTTCATTGGCTTTTTCCCCGTAATGTATGACATCCTCATGCAACCCTTTTATATAGTAGTTTTGCACTAATTGTCGCCAGGCGGCTTCATTCTGAGGCATGTAATGAACGGTCTGATGCAATAACTCAATGGCTTTGGTATAATCATCCTGAAGCATGTAAAACTCTGCTGCCAAAGCATGAGAAAGTCCGTGATCCGGTTCCGAATCCAGCAAGGTGACAATAAGCATTTCGGTGGTAAGGCGCAGGGGCTCGTTATCCGGTTCGTTGGAATAACGATTTAGCA
>JASCXY010000089.1 GCA_030012235.1 Balneolaceae bacterium ANBcel3
TACGATTACCTGCCAGGGTTTTGGGAAAGTCAAACCGGGGGATACCCTTCGGTTACACGGACTGGGTGACCGTTTTGAAGGCGATGTATTTGTTTCCGGCGTTTCTCACCGGGTTACAACCGGCAAATGGTTGACGGAAATTGAATTTGGATTGTCCCCGCAGTGGTTTCATAGCAAAAAAGACATTTCCGAAAGTCCGGCTTCCGGTATGCTTCCGGCGGTTCATGGGCTTCAGGTGGGTGTTGTGAGACTCATTGAAGGGGATCCGGAAGGAGAAGAACGAATCTGTGTGTCCATTCCCATTATCGATCAGGAGGACGAAGGGGTGTGGGCGCGGCTTCTTCATTCAGATGCCGGAGATGAGCGTGGAGTGGTATTTCGTCCGGAAATCGGTGATGAAGTAATGGTTGGCTTTGTAAACGATGATCCTCGTGACGCCATTGTGCTGGGAGCTCTTCACAGCGGAACAAAACCCTCTCCCATACCGGCAAGCGATGACAATTTTAAAAAAGGAGTGGTAACCAAAAGCGGTTTGTCTTTACTGTTCAACGATGAAGATGAATCGATTCAAATCAAAACGCCCTCGGGTAATGTGATGCTTTTATCCGATTCGGAGAGTGGAATTGAGCTTAAAGACCAGAATCAGAATACCATCAAAATGGATGGGGACGGAATCCAGATTGACAGCAGCAAGAACTTAACGCTCAAAGCAGCCGGGGATATCGTTGTGAATGGAATGAATATCGATCTGGATGCATCCGCGGAAATGAAAGCACAAGGCGGCGCTTCTACGGTTCTGTCGAGCAACGGGATTACAGACATTAATGGTTCATTGGTAAAAATCAATTAGATATGGCTTCAGCAGCAAGAGTTTTGGATGTAACAACACATGGAGGCAACATCATAGGGCCCGGTGCACCGACGGTGCTCATCGGTGGTAAACCCGCAGCAGTAGCCGGGGATACCCATATGTGTGCCATTCCGGCAAACACACCGCATCCAGTAAGTACTCCTTTCCCGGTGGGAAGCGTAACAGTTATGATAGAAAACAAACCGGCACTTCGGGTTACTGATATGGCCGGTTGTGGTGCCATGGCCGCTGTTGGAGAACCTACGGTACACATTGGATAATGAGAAAATATGATTACAGATAGCGATAAAATCATAGGCAAAGGATGGCACTTTCCCCCCGCCTTTTCCCGGTCAGCGGGCAAAGTTGAGATGACAGAAGGGTTGGAGGATATTAAAAAAAGCCTTGAAATTTTATTCTCAACGATTCCGGGAGAGCGGGTTATGCGCCCGGACTATGGATCGGATCTCAGAAAGTTTTTATATGAGCCGCTTGATGAAACGATGAAAACTCATCTGAGGGAATCCATGGAGGACGCCATTCTGTATCATGAGCCAAGAATACGTTTGATCAAACTGGATCTTGTCTCAGGAGAGACTACCGGAGAGCTTTTTATTCATTTGAGCTTTGAAGTAAAAGGCTCCAACTCCCGCTTTAACCATGTTTTTCCATTTTACAAAGAAGAAGGAAGCGATATTAAATCATGAGTCAAAAGTGCAGATATAGCAACCCCCTGATTCATCACGGGACAAACAGGATCCAGCGAAGAAAAAACCGCCCGGATCCGGATAAAGTCCAGTTGGATGAACGAACGTTGCCGGAACTCATGAAATATGTGCTGGATTATAGTGAATCCCTGCAATACTACAATTTCAAGCAGGAAGCGGAGGGGAATTGGAGGCCCTTTTTCGAGAAAGATATTTCTTTTCTCATCGCTTTTTTATCGCAAACGGATCTTCAAAACGAACGAGACCGGTTGAGTTATCTCGTTCAGGTTATTGAAACCACTATCGACAGAAGGACATCCGAAACAGCGCTTCTCGGTTTGTTTCAAAGTAACTTTTCCATCTTTTTGCGTTTGAATCGGTGGATCAGCCAGGTGCCTGACACCATGGAATGGAGCCAGTTTTTGCATCGGGAGCTTTCATCAGGGATGACGTCTTCGATAAAAGAGCTTTTAGCCTGTTACAAAGGGGCTGTGGCTTCGCCCTCTTTGCTGCTAAGAGCAGAAAAGCCGGCTTTAATTTATGAAGGAGAGTGGAAGTCGTGGGAAGACGTTACAAGAGCATCGGTACGCCCGTTTTGGTATGATAGTGAAGGAACGGGCTTGTCTTGGAAAGATTATGTAAAGGGTATTACAGCAAACAACGATGTATATGGTCCGGGACGGCGAGATTCGGGCATTCCTACCTATAAAAAAATCCGGCGGGCGCTCCCCTTTTTAAAAGCGATCAGCAACGACTTTCAGAGAATTCTTACCCGGATAAAGAGACAATCAGAGTATTATTTTAACGAAAGTATTGAAAACTACTCAGTACATGAGCCGCATACAGGGCTTCTTATCAGTTTTCTCAAGCTTTTCTCGCATGCTCAAAACGATTTAAATACGTATACAGGACGACATCTGGACTACTTCTATGAGGATGTTCTTCGTATCAGGCCCGGCAAGGCAATTCCCGATAGTGTGTTCTTAATTGGCGAGGTTGCTAAACACATCCAGCATACAAAAATACCCAAAGGGACACTTTTAAAGGCGGGAAAAGACAAAACAGGAATAGAGGTTTTTTATAAAGTCGATCAGGACAGATTCCTCAATAAGAGCGCGGTTTCAGAGATCAAGAGCGTTTTTATAGATGAGAGCGAGATGTATGCGGTTCCCGAGGTGCTTTCTGAAGAAGATTCGAGCTATGAGCCTTCGTCAGGTCATCCGCTGTTTGGCAAAGCCGCTTCAGGAGAAACACAAAATGGATGGCATGTTCAGCCGGGATTTGCCGTAGCGTCCCCGCTGTTACGAATGAAAGAAGGCAAAAGAAAAGTGGAGCTCACTTTTGAAAGATCCAATGCTGTCCAAACGCCTGCGGAAGTCAAAGTACAAGCCCGAATTACAACCCAGGAGGGCTGGTATGAAGCGGAAGTCACATCCAGACTTGAACAGACCGTGTTTGTCGTGGAGTTTGAAGTACCTGCCGACGAAGCGCCAATTTACTCCTTTGATCCGGAACTACATGAAAGCTCCTACGACGTTGATGAACCCGTACTTGAAATTCGGCTGAAAAAGTCGTCCCCGGACTCCGGTTATTCTGTATTGAAAGGGCTTCGTGTAAAGAACCTTACGCTAAAGATTCATGTATCGGGGGTTCGGGATCTGGTGCTGCAAAATAGCTTTGGAATGGTTGATCCATCCAAGCCCATGCAGCTATTTGGGCCCATACCACAAGAAGGATCTCGTTTTTTGATTGGGAGCAGTGAAATTTTTTCGAAAAAAGTTAAAGACATAACCGTTCGGTTTTCCGGGGAGAACTGGAATCAAAAAAAACTGAAGAACGCATATCAAAATTACAAGGAACGTAACGGCGATAATTTTGTGAGTATATCTTTTCCGGAGGATGATCTTAAAGTGGCCAGCTTGCTCTTGACTTCATCAGACTGGAAAGAGTTGGAAGAGGTTTCCTTTTTTGATGGAAAAGAAATTTCATTCTCTGCATCTGATCTCGAAAAAGCATGGGAAAATGCCCGGCAGATGGAACTGATCAGAATGTGGAAACCAGGTTTAAAGAGTGGTTTTATCGGATTTGAGCTTAAAGGGCCAAAAGACCCGTTCTGGCATCGCTTATATCGTCAAAAACTATCAGAATTTGCTGTACATAGTGCTTATGATGCGATGCCTTCAGAGCCCTTTGTACCGGAAATGAACGGTGTCACGTTAGATTATATCGCCGAGGAAACGATAGATCTGGGTTTGGAAGAGTCTGCCAATGCGGGTAAAAGTCATCTGTTTTCATTGTATCCATTTGGCCACAGGCTGGTTGAAAAACAACGAATGGATGATGAGAGTGTCTTTCTTTTTCCGTCTTTCGCCGCATCAACGGAAGCAGGCACTGAACAGTATCAGGCCGAGCTGTATATCGGGCTTAAACACTGCGAAGCTCCACAGCTTTTATCGCTTCTATTTGCTGTACAAGAAGGCAGTGAGCATCCTGATTTTCAGAGAACACCCATTCGATGGTTTTATCTGAAAAATGGAGAGTGGGTTCGGTTTATTCCAGAGGTGGATTATAGCGATGAAACTCAGCACCTGACTAAGACCGGGATCATTACGTTTCAAATTCCGGGAGACATCAGTAAGAACGACCGGTTATTTTACCAGGAAGAACCCCATTCATGGATTAAGGCAGCAGTTACCAGAAACGCCGGCCGTTTCCCAAAGATAAGAGATATTAAAGCCCAGGCATTTCGTGCGCATTTTTTAAACCATCAAAACGATCCGGAGTTTTTATCGGAGGCGTTGCCAAAAGAGACCATTTCCCGGTTTGCAGAATCAAGACATGATATCAAAAGCATCCAACAGCCCTGGCCGGCTATTCGGGGCAGAACACCGGAGCAAAAACCGGAATTTTATCAGAGAGTAAGTGAAAGACTGCGACACAAGAACAGAGCCATTACCATCCACGACTACGAGCGGCTGGTATTACAACAGTATCCGGATTTATTTTTAGTTAAGTGCATCAACCACTCCGTCTATGACCATGTGGGTCATGATGGTTTATTTTCGGCAGAGTTTGCTCCGGGGTACGTTTCCATGCTGATCGTACCGGATTTGACAAACGAACATTTATCTGATCCGCTGCGGCCAGCAGCAAGTTATGGGCGTCGATTGGAGATTCAGTCCTATTTGCAAGGGAAACTGCCCGCATTTGTAGCCGGAAAATTATCGGTGATTAATCCGGAATACGAAGAAGTAGAAATTATTGCCCGTGTTCAGTTGAAAGAAGGAGCGGATGCCGGATTTTATAAAACCCGTATTTCGGATGAACTAAAGGCCTTTTTGTCTCCCTGGATACAAGGCCATGTCGAAAAATTTGAACTCGGTGGCTCTGTTCATAAATCGGTGATCGTCAGTTTTATAGATAAAATGGAGTTTGTAGGCCATGTGGTTTCGGTCAAAATGTATCAATATCAGGGGGGACAACGAATGGAAGTTGATGTGGCAACCGCATCCAGTGCGCGCTCAGTATTGACCTCTTTTAGTGAACACACGATAGATACGGAGGGAACCAAATGAAGCAGGCTCTCACCATTAGCCGAAGGCCGGATTTGACGCCGGCTCAAAATTATGAACAGCTTCGTAAAGAAGGGTTAGCCCATATTGAAAAGCTCTCCGGAGACCTGTGGACGGATTACAATTCGCATGATCCCGGAATCACACTTTTGGAGTTGTTTTGTTATGGAATTACGGATTTGGCATGGAGAACCAAGCATCGTGTTCAGGATGTACTGGCAGAAGCGACGGGCTATGAAACGGATAAGGAAAAACAGTTTTACACGGCAAGAGAAATTCTGGCTACAGCTCCGGTAACGCTGAATGATTTTCGAAAACTGATCATAGATGTGAAGGGCGTCCGCAATGCCTGGTTTATTCCAAAAAAGGAATCCCTCCCTTCTCTTTATGTGAACACCTTTAAAAGCCGTTTGCAGTATAAAAAGGAAGAAGATACCCCACTTTTATCCCTTCAGGGACTCTATGATATAAAGCTCGAATTAGAAGCAGATCCAATGACCGGGGATCTGAATGACTACACCTTTGGCCTGTCAGCTGGCGACACTAATCAGAACTATGAGCAAGATCTTTTGGTAGATTTACCTTCGTGGGAGGTTGTTTTTGATGCATTGGGATCCGATACATTCATCAAAGATGTAGCCATTCAAAAAGATACAGGCCCTGCAAGTAAAGAGACCGGGCTAAAGGTAACGATTGCAACGACCCATACGAAAGAATTGAATCTAAAGGGTTCTTTTACAATAACGGGCTCTGAAATAAAGACTTCGGATATAATTTCGCTGATCAAAGGCTCAGAAATGGAAGAACGTTACCGGCAGCGGATAAACAAGGCGCTCGAAATTGCACATCAAGTGCGGGCACTCTACCATAGAAACAGAAATCTTTGTGAGGATCTGGTTTCCATGAAGGGACTTGACCCCGAAGATATTGGAGTTTGTGCTACGGTACACGTGTCATCGGATGCAGAGATAAGTACCATAAAAGCGTCAATTTATCAGGAAGTATCAGAGTATATCATGCCGGATATACCTTTCTATTCGCTTCATGAGCTTATAAAAGAGGATCTTTCGGTGGATCAGATTTTCGATGGCCCGGCACTGGAACACGGATTTATTAAAGATTCCGATCTCGCCGGGGCACAGCTAAAAGCGGAAGTCCGGGCTTCTGAAATCATAAACCGGATAATGAAAATCGAAGGAGTGGAATCTATTGAGTCCTTTTCAATGGCATCAGGGTACAAAGGAAAACCCGTCAAAAAAAATGCCGAATGGAGTTTGCCGGTCACCAGTGGCAGATCTGCCCGATTCAATCCCCGACTTTCAATAATCGTTTTCTATAAGGAAGGCCTGCCATTTTCCGCTTCAGAAGAAGAGGTTCAGCTTAAGCTGGATCAGATCCAGCTGGAAAAAAGGAAGCAGAAAATGAACACCCACACCGAGAATGATTTTCCGGTTCCAAAAGGAAGCGTCCAAAATATTTCGGAGTATACCCCTCTTTCTATTGACTTGCCTGATACGTATGGGGTTGGAGTCAACGGGCCCGGTGGAACGGCAACGACCGAAAGAAAAGCACAGGCCGCTCAGTTGCAGGCGTATATATTGATATTTGATCAGCTCTTAGCCAACTATCTGGCTCAGTTGACAAGCCTGAGACATCTGTTTTCTTTTGATAAGCAGCTACGGAGCACCCGTTTTTCACAGACACTGATCCCGCTCGGAGAAACGGTTCAGGAAAAAAACGGGATTCTTTCTACCCGTACAGAATTACCGGGGGTATGGCCTGTTATTGAGCAATTTAGTCGCTTTATTAATCAAAGCGGGCTAGCTCCTGGCGATCTTGAAAGCAAAAAAATCTTTGAGGAGGCGAAAAAAGAGTTTTTAGAAGGTTTAGGAGCACCTGACAGCCCGGTAAACAACTATCTGGAATATCTGAGGACAATTTCTGAAACGCCTTATACCTTTCACAGGCGAAGAAGCGAGTTTTTGGATCATCTGTTATCACGATTTGGGGAAGATGTTACGAATTATGTGCTGCTTGTGACCGCCGGAAGCGACGAAAGCGTACGGGATCGCCTGATCGAAGATAAAATCCGTTTTCTTGAAGAATTACCGGAGTTGTCTTCTCAACGACTGAAAGCCTACGATTACACGGACAGAAACCATACGGTGAATACGGATAATGTTTCCGGATTTAAAAAAAGGCTGTGCAGATTAACCGGGATACCCAATTACTCCCGCCGGTCGCTGCTTTGCAAAGAAGCGGACAAGTTTTTTGAAGTCTACAAAGACGTTGCCGGCAAGTGGCGTTATCGGTTTCGGGTAGAAGATGGCTCGGTTTTATTGCGAAGTGCTGCTTATTCGACCAGAAAAGAGTGCGAAGAAGTGATCGTGAAAGTAAAAAAGTATGGCGGATTGGCCGGAAATTATGAGTTTCTGGAATCACGAAATCACCGTTACTACTTTAATCTGCTGGATGAGCAAAAACAGTTTCTGGGGACGGGGCAGTTGTTTTCGGATCCGGATAGCCGAAGCCGTGGTTTAAAGTTCTTAATGAATAAAGTGGGTGTTTGTAACAAAGAAGGGTTTCATCTGATAGAGCATATTTTATTAAGGCCACACAAAGAGAACGAGAAGCTGCTGCCTGTTTGCCTGAATAAAGAGGGGCTGGATTGTCCCGGTTTCAGAGATCCCTACTCCTATCGAATATCCATTATTGTACCCAGTTGGCCGGAAAGATTTCGTTCGATGGCGTTCCGGCGATTTTTTGAGCGCAAAATACGACTCGAACTTCCGGCGCATATTCATGCCAAAATCTGTTGGGTAAGCGAAGATGACATGGCAGACTTTGAAAAGGCCTATTTCAAGTGGTTGAAGCACGCAGGCAATCCTAAAGACTCTCGTCGGGAGGATGCCACGAACGTCCTGATCGAAGTAATGTCACGTATACGAAATGTATATCCCGTATCCAGGCTTCATACCTGTGAAGAAGAATACGAATTTGACTCCATTTTACTGGATCAATCCATTTTAGGAACCATTAAGCACGAGGATTCATGAGTACTCACCACAATGCCTATCCCGTTTTTGAAGGTGATCAGGTGCTTACGGCAAGCCAGCTGAACAGCCTTCGGGGTTATTTAGAAACCCAGACGCTTGCAAGCCGAAGAGACCTTATTGGAACAGGAATCGTCTCCGGATTGACGCTTGAACGTATAACCCCAAATGGCTTCGTTCTTTCCGAAGGTATTGGCATTACGGGAAGGGGGTATCTAATTCGACTGGAGCGTTCAGATTGCCGCTACCTGACCCGATATACGGACGTTTCTTCGCCTTGTGGATGCGGGGCTGCGAATGCAAAAGAGGACGGGCCCTACGCCTGGTTCCAAAAAGACGGAAAAGAGCTTCCGGTCTGGGAACTGCTGACCGGGTCGGAAGCAAATGAGCGACGGGAGTCGGATATATATCCGATAGATATAAATAACCAACAGGAAATCGTCTTGTCCGGGGACGATTCTGATACCGTTATTTCTTTGGATCAGCATGTAATCGTCCTCTATATGGAGCGTGAAGATGAGGATCTGGAAGATTGTTTTGGAGACGATTGTGATGAAAAAGGAATACAAAGGTCGTTTAAAGTTCGAAAACTCCTCGTTCCGGGTCCGGAGATTTTAAAATCGGTTTCCCGGCCAGACGCAAAAGCGCATATTGTCCATCTGAGACGTCCGTTTTTCTCCGAAACACAAAAGGAGTATGGCCTGACCTCTTTGTATTCGTATGGAGCCATGAAAAAAGCCTATAGTGTGGCGATCGACCAGACGGTTCCGGATCTTGAAAGGGCCGTGGCCGAGGCGTGGAAGCAATACCGGAAACTGCTCGGGAAAGGATTTCCTGCCTCAGGGCACATGGATGAGTGGATGAAACAGGGATCCATTAAGGAAAGGTTGGACAAAGCATTTAACCGTCAACCATACACCATTCAAAGGTATTACGATGGGCTGCGGTTTCTCTGTAAAGCATGGAATGAGTGTGTGGAGGCCCTGGATCAGGCCGGTAGGCTGGACAAGGCGAAACACCCCCGTCATCTGATCATTGGCGAACCAGTGCTGACCGATCCGGTGGATCCGGTAAGGTATCGTCATGTCTTCCAGGCTGCTTCTGCTCAAAAAAAACACAGACACCAGGAAAAACGGGCGTGGGTACTTTTCAGAAGGTTTGTTGAGCTCGTCGAAGCGCTGGGAACTTCTGTGCATAAAGATGGAAGCATTCTCATACAGCCATCTCCGGGATTAAACATGAGTTTAGCCAGACAGCCCAGGCCCGGCTGGATACCAGATTCAACGAATAACCACCTGGCAAAAGTTTGGGATCCGGATGCGTGGATGTATGAACGTCCGGTGGATGAGCGAAGTATATTTACAACTTCATTTACAAAAGGTTCAAATAGTGTGCCCTCTATCGATGTGAATGCTGAAAAACATGCTTTTTACCGCATCGAGGGACATCTGGGGCTGCCATTTGATGAAGCCCTGGAAAAGCTTGAGGCGGAGCGCCAGCGTCTGAATATGCCGGTAAAAATAATAGGGCTGAAGCTTGGGAGAAAAGCACAGAATCTGGTTTTTGACACAGAATGTCGTTTTGATGATCTGGATCAATGGTATCAGGTACTTATGACCGAGCTCAACTGTCTTTTTAATGAGGAGATCACGTTTTTTTCGAATTTACGGATAGAGCAGAAAAAAGAAGAATCGGCAGACGTCAAAGAGAGCGAAGCGAAGAAAGAAGATATACAGATAGAAAAAGGAGAAATCGTTAAAGGGAGTGGTGTATACGAAGCATTTGAAAAGGAGCTTTCAGCAAGCCATGGCTTATCAGAATCCGATATCAAGGGTAAGATTGAGCTGGCTGGAAAACAAGTAGTTACAGAAACCACACATAAAGCCGCAGAGAAAGACTTTTACTCCAATAAGCGGGCGGCATCTCAGGCTTATGACGGGGCTTCGTTTATGATGTTGAATCAGGAACTCAAAAATCCTGTTTCAACAGCTGGTGTCACAACGATGGACCTGATTAGTGACCAGGTAAAGAAATATGAAGAACTGGATATAGTCCGGGTCATTGACGCATATCCCGAACTGGTTCTTAATCCGGTGGTTGTGAATATACTGATTAGCAGGCCGGTCCAGCTTGTAAACAGAATCCGGATTGTTTTGAATTCTTTACCGGAAAAACCGGCGGAGCTGGATCTTGATGTTGTTTCCGAAGCATTTGATGCATTGGTTAAACAGGCGCTGAGTTACAGAGAGGAGGTACTGGGATCAGAGGATAACTTCTCCGGTCAAAAGGGGATGATTTTGTATCGGTTGGATAAACTTGTGCACCTTTGTGGAATTGAAAAACTACGAACCATCCATTCCTGGTATAAAGATAGAATAGAGCAATACTCTCAGTTGCGACTATTACATACCTTTGCCGAACGGCATTCAGGAATGGAACATCTTGCAGGAGTACCTTCAGGCGGGACGCTGA
>JASCXY010000009.1 GCA_030012235.1 Balneolaceae bacterium ANBcel3
GCGCTGTATATTTCTCCATCAGGCATCGCCCGGGCATTGTCGGTGTGAAGAGAGGCCGCAATATAGCCGAAATCCGAAACCGGGCCGTTTCCATCGCCGGCACCTCCGTGGCAGGGGGTACAATAAATATTATACACCTCTTGTCCCCGGTAAAGAAAAGCACGTGTAACATCTACAGGAATTTCGGTAACATAACGGCCATCGGAATCCACGCCCTCATAAAAGATGTGGTCGGTCTGAAGATGTCCGCGTGCAATGGTTCCCTCTACCGGCATACGCATGGCCCGGCCATCTTCGAAGAAAGGGTTTTCCTGCTGAGCATTGAACCGATCCTGCCAATACATATTACTTTGGGTGTGGATAGGCGGTTTTTCAGACGGTTTACCGCGACAGGCACCCAGCGTGAGGGCACACAATGCAATGCACAGTAAAAGAAAAAGATGGTTGTTCATAATGGTCGGGGTATTACCTAAGGAGATTCTTCCGGTATCTGTTCTATGGTTGATGCACCTATGGATGTCAAAAAGTCGATGGTTTTATTTTTATCCCATAAGGGGTCTTTCGATTCTATACACAGGAAAAAGCCGTCGTCTGTTGCTCGTTCAATGTGATTGGAATGGAAGATCGGATGGTGCAGTTTTGGTAGTTTACTCAGAAAAAACAAACCGAAAAACGTGCCAAAAGCAGAGAGTAAAATGACAAGGGCAAAGGTAACGGGTACAAACGCCGGGAAGTTCAGGTAGGGTTTACCGCTGATATGTACCGGATAGGCGATATCCATAGACCATACCTGCAGTGCGATACCACCGAGAAGCCCGATTATGCCGTGAATCAATACAATCCAGCCAAGTTTTGAGGGTTTAAGTCCCATGGCATCGTCC
Organism: Balneolaceae bacterium ANBcel3; assembly: GCA_030012235.1. Taxonomy (GTDB): domain Bacteria; phylum Bacteroidota; class Rhodothermia; order Balneolales; family Natronogracilivirgulaceae; genus JASCXY01. The sequence continues at coordinate 882 of JASCXY010000009.1, forward strand.
ATTCCGTGGATTGGAAACGGGCTGAAAACGTCGAATCGGGTGTAACCGGCATCACGTACAGACGCGGCGGCATCCATCAAATCGGCTGGATTTTTGAATTCTGCAAGAATACCATAGGTGTTAGAGGATGGTGTCATGATATTAGTGCTTTTGGTTATTTCTGTAGTACGCAGGATCAGCCTGAGGCATCACTCCTTTTACTTCGGATATGGCAACCATTGGAAGGAATCGGAGGAATAAAAGGAAGAAGGTAAAAAAGAGCCCAAATGTACCAACGTAGGTCAAAACATCGACATAGGTAGGTGAAAAATATCCCCAGGAAGATGGTAAAAAGTCTTGTGCAAGTGAGGTGACGGTGATAACAAACCGTTCAAACCACATCCCGATATTGATCACAATGGAAAGGAAGAAGGTCAGGCCTATATGTCTCCGGAATTTTTTTACCCAGAAAAACTGAGGGGCAACGACGTTGCATGTGATCATGATCCAGTAGGCCCAGGCATAGGGCCCAAAGGCACGGTTTATAAATGCGAATTTCTCATATTCAACCCCGCCATACCAGGCAATGAAAAACTCCATAGCATATGCAAAACCGACCATATTACCGGTGACCAGAATAATAATATTCATTTTTTCAATATGGTCGATGGTCATGATGTCTTCCAGATGATACAGTTTCCGGGTGATGATCATGAGGGTAAGTACCATGGCAAAACCGGAAAATACAGCACCTGCTACAAAGTAGGGAGGAAAGATGGTGGTGTGCCATCCAGGGATAATGGATACTGCAAAATCGAACGATACGATGGTGTGAACCGATAAAACCAGGGGCGTTGCCAGTCCGGCGAGGATCATATACGCTTTTTCGTAATGTTGCCAGTGACGATTGGAGCCGGTCCACCCCAGGGCAAAGACACCGTATGCGATCTTTGAATAGAACCCTTTTACTTTGTCGCGCATGGTAGCCAGATCAGGGATCAGGCCCACATACCAGAATAGGGTAGAAACCGTGAAGTAAGTAGCAACGGCAAAAACGTCCCAGAGCAGCGGACTGTTAAAGTTGGGCCATAACTGCATCGAATTGGGAAGCGGGAAAATCCAGTAAATAGCCCAGATTCGCCCAACGTGAATGGCAGGAAAGAGTCCGGCACACATCACGGCAAAGATGGTCATGGCTTCTGCGAACCGGTTGATGGCAGTACGCCAACCCTGTCTGAAAAGAAAGAGTATCGCTGAAATGAGGGTACCGGCGTGGCCAATACCAACCCACCATACGAAGTTGGTGATATCCCAGCCCCAACCCACAGGCTGATTCAAACCCCAGACTCCGATTCCATTCCAGATCAGAAGGATGACCATGCCAAGAAGCATGGCCAGGAGAATGTTCGAAATACCAAATGCGATATACCACCAGGCAGGCGTTTTTTGTTGGGGTATATCACTGATCAATCGCGTGACACTGGCGAAGTCATGGTTCCCCTTAACCAGTAAATCTTTTTGTGTATCGGAAGACTGACTCATGTAACCGCTGGTTTAATGGAGTTTAATGGCCGTCGGAGTGTGCCGGTTTCGGGTTTCTGATTTTTGCGAGATATGAAGTCCGTGGACGGATGTTCATTTCTTCGAGCATGACATAGTTTCTGTCATTGTTTTTCTTTTGAGTCACAACGCTTTCGTTGTCGCTAATGTCACCAAATGAAATGGCATTCGCCGGACAGGCCTGCTGACACGCCGTTACAACAGAGCCATCTTCAGGTTTAATGGAGTTTCCGGTTCTATTTTTCGTATCAATCTTGGCACGGCTGATGCGCTGGACGCAGAAGGTACACTTTTCCATTACCCCGCGAAAACGCACTGTTACGTCCGGATTCATTGCCATTTGAACGATTTCAGGATCATCTCCTGTCGTCAGAAACTCCTTTGAATAATTGAAGAAATTAAAACGCCGAACTTTAAACGGGCAGTTGTTGGCGCAATACCGGGTTCCGATACAACGGTTGTAGGTCATCTGATTCAGTCCGTCGTCACTGTGCGTGGTGGCAGCAACGGGACAGACTTGCTCACAAGGGGCATTGTCGCAATGCATACATGGCACCGGCTGGTGCATCACTTTTGGATTTTCCCGCTCATCGCCGCTGAAATAACGGTCGGTTCGGATCCAGTGCATTTCCCGTCCGCGGCGCACCTCTCTTTTTCCAATTACCGGAATATTATTCTCGGCCTGGCAGGCAATCGTACATACACCACAACCGATGCATGCATTTAAATCAATAGCCATACCCCATTGAGGTTCGTGATCGGGAAAGACTTTATCCGCAAAAAGGGATACCGGATGTTCCCGTTCACCAAATCTACCCGGAACATATACGGCTTCGGATGCAAACCCAGGGTTTTCTCTGAACTCTTCCAGGGTAGCTTCCCGGACGTGTGGCCGGCCTTCCAGACTGTGATGGTCCTGGGTGGATGCAATTTCATACCGCTGACCGGTCACTTCGACCGAAACTTCAGGAATCTGAACGTCTTCGGTGGAATGTATAAAGGGATATACCGAGACACCGATTTCGTCAGCGACTCTTCCGATGTGCCGACGCCCATATCCGGCATAGATCGTCAGGCTGTCATCTGCGTGGCCAGGCAATACCCATGCGGCAATTTCCAGGGCTCTGCCTTCATTGTTCTGGATGCGCAGAACAGGATGCTGAAACTCTCCGAAAGATCTTTCAGGAGGAATACCGATCCGCTCTGCCGTTGACGGAGACATCAGCGCTACATTGTCCCATGTTATTTTGGTCATCGGATCCGGCAGTTCCTGAAGCCAGCCATTATTGGCAAACCGACCGTCGTTGATCTTTGGATCGGGCTTAAATATCAGCTCAATGGCATCTTCAGGTGTTTTTCTGATGTTGGTAATCAGATCCTGAGCAGACGCAGTAAAGTTGGCCTCAGGTTCCGGATTCAGAACATCAAACGAAGTTTCCATCTGATACCCGTCATGCAGTATTTCGTCCCATTGTACTTCAAAGGAAGAGAGGCGGTCTTTCCAGGTAGCGCGAACCAGATCGTATCCGGCCTTGTTTTCCGCATTCAGCAGCGTATTCAGAAACTCTATTTCACTCTTCGAATTAAATAGTGGCTGTATAACGGGTTGAATGACAGAATAAACTCCACGGAAGGAGCAACCATCTCCCCAGGATTCAAGGAAATGTGTTTTTGGGATATGCCATGTTGCGTTCCGGGAGGTTTCGTCTACGTGGTTTGCAAGCTGGATGCTTACAGGAACCTTTTTCATGGCTTCTTCAAAATTCAAGCCGGATGGAGCCGTATATACCGGATTGGTACCGAGGAGGACCAGTGTGTCAACTGCTCCGTTATCCATATCCTGCACGAGAGATGACAGCGCCTGGTTTTGGTTTTCTGCCGGGATATATGGATTGTCCGGGTATAAAACGGTAACCCCCTGGTTTCCGAGCGCCAGGTTAATCGCTGCAACAATGGCATGTACCGCCGGGGGCTGTCCGGCACCGGCAGAAACGACAGAAGAGCCGCGGTTTTCAAGCAGGTCCTGAGCAGCGAGAGTCAAAAATTCGGAACCGGAAAATTCATTTTGGACATCGGAGAACGCTTCCAGCCCGGAGGTCTTTTGAGCCAGTTGGGCTGCAAGTGCCAGAGTAAAAGCGGGGATATCGGTGGACTTGATACGCAAACGGTGGTCTGCGTTGGAGCCGGTGAGGCTGTAATTGTTTTCAACCGAATACAGGCGGGAAGGAACAGAACCATGGTCAACGCTTCTGGCGGTACTGAAATCCCTGATATAGGCCAAAGAGGCGGAATCCTCTTGCATAAAATCATGATCCAGGGTCAGGGCAGCACGTGCTTTTTCAAAGGAGTACCTTGGCATCAATCGTTTTCCAGAAAACTGTCGGGTGCCCTCCAGAATGTGTTCTTCATTGAAAGGCTCCCAGGTTACCCATCGGGCATGCTCAAATTCGGAGAGAAACTGGTTCTTTAGCCGATGCAGGGTTGGAGAAGAAGATGCCTCTGATATAAATGCTATACGTTGACTTTTATCAGAAAAATGATCCCGGCAGAAGTCGACAAAACGTTCATAGGACTCCGCTTGTCCTTCCTTTCGAACTCTGCGGGACCGATCCTGGTCATACAAATCAAGAATCGAAGCCTGCTCGCGGATGCCCGATTTACCCATCGCATCCGGATGTCGGTCGTTGCCTTCAATTTTTGTGGGCCTGCCTTCATGCGTTTCAACCAGAACCCCGGATAAAAAACCACGATAGGGCATGGCTGATGCATAGAAAAGCGGGTTCCCAGGGACGATATGTTCCGGTTGTCTGGTGTAAGGCAGGATTTTTTGAACCGGTTTACGACATGCCGTGAATCCGGCAAGGGCAACCGATGCCCCCATAATTTGAAGAAAATTTCTCCGGGAAAGACCATCCGTTAATTCGGTGGCATTTTCAGGGAACTCGCGTTCTGCGAATCTTCGGTACTCTTCGTTCTTTGCCAGTTCATTTAGACTTCGCCAGTACGTTTGAGGCTGCTCTTTTCCCATGTTTTAAACAATTGCAAGTCTATGGATTCCGATTAACGATGACACGCGTTACAATACACTGAGGCATCAATATTTCTTTTCTCAATCAGCATTTGTGCAAACTCCATGTGGTTCTCAGGGGGTTCCCAGGCCATATTGGTGATTTCACTGGTTGGACGAAGATGGGGGGCCGGGTTATTATGGCAGTCAAGGCACCAGCCCATGCTCATGGACTCCGTTTTCATTACAACATCCATGCGGTCTACCCGGCCGTGGCAGGAAACACATCCTATACCTGCGTTCACATGAATGGAGTGATTAAAATAGGCATGATCGGGCAGGTCGTGCACTCGAATCCATTCTACTGGCATACCGCTTTCCCAGCTGTCTCGAAGGGGTTGAAGCGTTTCGTGTTCGAGTCCGACATACTCATGGCATGTCATACAGGTCTGGGTGGATGGAATTCCTGCTACGGCAGATTCCCAGGCTCCGCCATGGCAATACTGGCAGTCTATTCCCAGCTCAGTAACATGAAAAGTATGGCTGAAGGGAATGGGTTGGTTTGGAGCATATCCTGTTTCAAGATATTCCGGTGATCCAAAATACCAGAAACCGAGAATCACAAGGGTGATCAAAAGTATGGCAGAAAGCTGCAGACGGCCGGGTATTTCATTCACCCAGCGGGGAAAAATTTGCGGCATAAACTAACTCGTGGAATATCTTCAGTTAATACACAAAACAAACACCCAAAAACAAGTATCAACGGTCTAACGTTCGATAATAGCAGAGAACGTCTTGTTAGAAAAAGCGGTATTATCATTGTGATAAATACAGTAATTAGATCTAAATATAGTGTATTGAATTATTTGAAAAAAATAAAAAAACATAGAAATAGAGGAACTTTTTCAAATAAAAACAGTTAATTAAGTATAAAAATGTAGCTTTGAGTTCCGGCTTCCTGTTCGAACACAAAAAATAAACCCATCGTTTATGATTTCAATAACAGACCTTCCACAGTTGAATGCAGTATTAAATTTCACGGCTACATTATTACTATTCACCGGTTACATTTTCATCAAAAAAAGGAACCGGGAGGCCCATATAAAAACCATGTGGGCGGCATTTCTGGTATCCTGTCTTTTTTTAATCAGTTATCTCATCTTTCACTTTCAGGCGGGCTCGGTGGGATACGACGGAACCGGATGGATTCGTCCGGTCTACTTTGCTATCCTGATCAGCCACATCATCCTTGCAATAGTTAACCTTCCTATGATTCTGGTAACGATGTACCGTGGGGTTGTGAAAGACTATGAAGGGCATAAGAAACTGGCACGGTGGACCTGGCCTGTTTGGATGTATGTGTCGGTTACCGGTGTGCTCATCTATATAATGATGGAGCTTTCGGGAAGCTATGATAAGCTTTATTACCTGAATTAAGCATTTGTAAGGCTTATTCGATACGTATCTTTCTAGGCTTCAAAGCCTCCTGTAAATAGCATTCCAGTCTTTGATGTGGAAGATCTTTTAACAGGACCATGAAGAGTATGGTCATATGTAGCAGCCAAATCAAGCAGAGGCAGAAAAAAGTCGTTAAAGGACAAGCTGATGATTAAAGTCTACGCCGGGTTCGGGGGTAATTACCGTAGTATAATTTTCGGTCCTTTTTTCTGTTTTCATTCTGAAGACTTCCGGGTCGCCGGTAAGTACAGGCATGGTACCATAATGCATGGGAACAGCATATTTCGCCTTCAGCATTTCACATGCAAAGGATGCTTCCGTCGGACCCATCGTATAGTGGTCGCCAATGGGGAGGATAGCCACGTCCGGCTTATACAAAGCACTGTATAGCGTAAAATCCGACATGATGTTGGTATCCCCGGCGTGATAAACACTCAGTGACTGAAAAGAAAAAATGAATCCGGCCGGATCTCCGGCGTATGCTCCCTTCCAGGAACTGGAGTGGTTAGCACTGGTCATGGTTACCTTAAAGTCCCCGAAATTAATAGTTCCTCCTTTGTTCATTTCAACGGCTAATTCCGCAGGAAGTCCGTCTGCTTTAAGTAACCCGGAAAGTTCAACAATGGATATAACTTTGGCCTGGTGGTTTTTGGCCAGTTCAAGAACATCCGCAGCATGGTCGTCGTGTCCGTGAGTCAAAAAAATGTAATCAATGCTATCCGGTGTTTTCCATGCTTCCGGAGTTACCGGGTTGTCCTTCAGAAACGGGTCGATCAGTAAGCGTTTTCCGGAGGAAGTGATGAATAAGAAAGAAGAGTGCCCCAGCCAATATGCATGTTTCATAAACCGCCTCTTATCAGGGTTAACATTCGAAGATATTTTCAAGTAAAAAAAAAGAATCGTTAAAAACAATGCTGTTCTGGCCCGTTAAAAAAAAGCTACCGTTTCCCGTCAGATAGTCTTATTTTAGGGTCTTGATTTTTGACTGTATGGATATATGCCTGATAAGCGAAGAGTTTTCCTTCCGCAATGTCCAAGGATTGTATTTTTTCTAACAAAAGACAGGGATAGACTGTCTGGATAACTTATAACATTAAAAATTGATGACTATGTCACAACCCAAAAGATTAGCCATACTCTGCGCTGGTGGCCCGGCTCCCGGCCTGAATAGCGTGATTGGCGCTGCAACCATCCGTGCCATTCAGCATGGATATGAAGTATTAGGCCTCAAAGACGGATTTAAGTGGATTATGAGAGGGGATACTTCTCATATCGAACATCTTACGATCGAAAAGGTAAGCCGAATTCACCTTCGCGGTGGTTCTTTTATCGGTATTGCAAGAGATAACCCCACCAAGAAAAAAGAGCATCTGGATACTGCGATTAATACCCTGGTTAAACTCGGCGTGGATAAACTGATTACCATCGGTGGTGATGATACCGCATTCAGTGCCATGACCCTCGAAAAAGAATCCAACGGTAAAATAAGTGTGGTTCATGTTCCAAAAACCATCGATAACGATCTCGATCTTCCTTACGGTATCCCAACGTTTGGGTTCCATACCGCCCGCCATATTGGTGTTGAGATCGTAAAGAATCTTATGGAAGATGCAAAAACGACTTCCCGATGGTATTTCGTAGTTTCAATGGGACGTAAAGCCGGTCACCTGGCATTGGGAATTGGAAAAGCATCAGGCGCGACGCTTACACTGATCCCGGAAGAGTTTAAAGAAGATGTAATTCCTTTGAATAAACTGGTAGATACGCTGGCCGGATCCATTATCAAACGCAAAGCACTTGGACAGGATAATGGTGTTGTAGTTCTTGCAGAAGGCCTCGTAGAGCGCCTGAGCCCGGATGATCTCGACGGTCTTGCTGAACTTGAGCGTGACGAGCATGATAACCTCCGTTTTGCTGAACTTGATCTTGGCGATATTGTTAAGAATGCGGTACGCAAGCGTCTTGAAAAACTCAATTTCAAAACGACCATTGTTTCAAAGAATATTGGATATGAACTGCGTTGTGCCGATCCGATCCCATTTGATATGGAGTATACCCGTGATCTTGGCTTTTCAGCAGTAGAATTTATCGTAAAAGGTGGAACAGCAGCCATGATTTCTATTCAGGGCAGCCACTTTGTACCGATGTTCTTCAAAGATATCCTTGATAAAGAAACCGGAAAGACTAAGATCCGAATGGTGGATGTAAACTCAATGTCGTTTGCTATCGCTGTTCAGTATATGATTCGTCTTACTCAAAGCGATTTTGCTGATTCTGCAGTCCTTTCCAAATATGCTGAAATTTGCGGTATTACCCCGGAACAGTTCCTTGCTCAGTTTGAGTACATTACGGAACACGAAACCGAGGTAAACGAAGTTGAGGAAAGTCTTAAAGTGAACTTTCCGGAATCTAAAAGATAGTCCGGAGAGCTTTTTCCTTTGATTTCAAAAAGCCGTTTCTGAACGGTTATGTTACTAAAGCAGCAGAGCACATGGAACATAATGTCTCTGCTGCTTTTTTTTTATCGCTGTTTTTGAGTAAAAAAAGTTTACGGTATTCGATACACAGTGAATGCTTTTTTGATAAAGTTGTTTATACTAATAGAACCTACCATTCAAGATTAAGTAAACGAAAAGGTGTTTATATGGCTGATAAGATTAAACTTCATCCGGTTACTCCACATCAGAAAAGAGTATTTGAAATAACAGACAGGCTGAATAATGATGCTATCGCCCTGCTTCCAACCGATTCACAATATGCCCTGGCTTGCAGCCATACCAATAAAAAAGGAATTGAACGGATCAGACAAATCCGCAGACTGCAAAAAGATCACCTTCTTACACTTTTATGTGATTCTCTTACAGGAATATCCAAATTTGCCAGGCTTGGAGACAACCAGTTTAAAGTGATTAAACGCCTTATTCCCGGTCCATATACCTTTGTTTTGCCAGCGACTAAAGAAGTGCCCAAATTGTTGTTAAACCCGAAAAGACAGACCATTGGTTTCAGGGTACCCGATTACCTGATTTGTCAAAAAATAATAGAAGAACTGGGAAGCCCGGTAATTGCAACAACGGCGCGCCATCCCGATTTTGATGGGGCATCGGGTAACGGAACCGATGACAGGCTGGAATTATTCCGTCGTTTTGACAAACAGGTTGACCTTATCATTGATGATGAACAAGAGCTTAGAGACGAACCGTCTACCATTGTAGATATGTCAGAGGATCATCCTGTGGTGATCCGTGCCGGAAAAGGGATAGAGGCTTTTCTGGAAGTCTGCGCTCTTTATGATCTTGATCCCGTTGAAGCCGGATAGGAGCGTTATTTTTCTGAGGTATCGGCCAGAACCGGCAGAGATTGCTCATAAGGAGGATAGAGTACTCCCTTTTCTGTAATAAAGCCGGTAATGAATCTCCCCGGTGTGATATCAAAGGCTGGATTAAACACAGGAGAAGAAACCGGAGTCGTCAGGGTGTTTCCGGTAGAACGGACTTCCGTGGCATCACGTTCCTCGATAGGTATATCATCGCCATGGCTCAGAGAGTGATCGTAGGTTGAAGACGGAAGGGCGACATAGAAGGGAATCCCATGATGTTTTGCCAGCACGGAAAGGGCATAGGTTCCAATCTTGTTAGCTGTATCACCGTTTTGAGTAACCCTGTCGGCTCCAGTCAGGATGATATCCACCTTTTTTTTCTTCATAACCCATGCCGCCATTGAGTCGGTTATAACGGTATGGCAGATTCCGGCTCTCATCAGTTCCCATGCCGTCAGCCGGCTTCCCTGGAGAAGGGGACGGGTTTCATCCACCCAAACATGAGGGTTTTTGCCCTGCAGGTGAGCATGGTAAATAACCGAAAGTGCGGTTCCAAACTGGCCGGTTGCGAGGCTTCCGGTATTACAATGGGTCAGAATGTGCGCCTGATCCGGTATCAGCGAACGTCCGTTTTCTCCGATGAGTTGGCATAAGCGTTTATCTTCTTCATGAATCCTTTCTGCTTCGGCAATCAATGCCTGATGAATACGTACGGGACTGATGTCTGAAGAAAGAGTTTCAAGGACACGCATCATTCGCTTCAATGCCCAGTTCAAATTTACGGCCGTTGGACGGGATGTTGATAAACGTTGATACGCCTCTTCAAGTCGTTCAATATAATCAAGTTCCGAGTCTTGGTCCGGTTTAACGAGGCATAATCCGTATGCGGCGGCTATACCGATGGCGGGCGCCCCGCGCACTTTAAGGGCAAGGATCGCTTCACGAACTTCCTCCGGATTATACAGGGAAATATACGTTTCTTTACCGGGAAGCTGCGTCTGATCCAGAATTTCAAGAAACGCGTTTTTCCATACAAGAGATTGTGGTATAATCGCAGAATGGGACATGATAAACCAACGGATCAGGATCTGGGGTGATAGGTTTTATGAACTTCTTCCAGGAACGAACGGTCGATATGTGTATAAATTTCTGTTGTCAGTATGGAAGAATGTCCAAGCATCTCCTGTACGGCCCGAAGGTCAGCGCCGCCTTCCAAAAGGTGCGTTGCAAACGAATGCCGAAGGGTATGAGGATGGATGGCTTTTTTTATCCCGGCATCCCGGGCAGCAGCTGTTACAATATTCCAGAGGCTCATCCTGGTGAGGGGCTTGCCCCGATAGCTTAGAAAAAGCTTGTTTTTAGAATCAGATTGCTGCTTTTTCAGGAACGGGCGACTGTCTTTCAGGTATAGCTTCAGTGATTCCAGAGCCTTCGTTCCTATCGGAATAAGCCGTTCTTTGCTGCCTTTTCCAATGACTTTCACGAGCTGCAATTCAAAAATAATCTGGTTCATTTCCAGGGAAATGGTTTCAGATGCCCGAAGGCCTGCTGCATACATCAGCTCGAGGATGGCTTTGTCACGGATGCCCAGGGGATCTCCCGTGTCTGCCGTTTCAAGCATTTTAACTACTTCTTCCTGATCCAGAACATCGGGAAGGGTATGGCTTTTTTTGGGTAAATCAAGAAGCTCTGCCGGATTGGCCGGAGCCCATGATTCCATAACGGCAAATTGATGAAATCCTCTGATAGCCGAAATATTCCGGGCAATAGTTGAAGGAGCCATATGAAGCGTGTGAAGAATATGAAGATATTCTTCAATGTGGCCAAGTGTGATGCCTGCAAGATCCTTTAACCCTTTGTTTGTGGCGATAAAGTCGAGATATCTTCTCAAGTCTGCTTCATACGAAGAAATGGAATTTCCGGAAAGCCCCTTTTCCAGTTTCAAAAAATAGAGATATTGATCTTTTTGCGGGTCAAAAACAGACATGATGTGCTCAGAACGGGGTGATGTACATAAACGGGCTGATAATAAAGATCAAAGATAGAACAATGAAGCCATGAAAGCTATATGGTTACTCTGATTTTATATGGTTTGAAGGAGTATCCCGGGATTCAGCCGGTGGAGCGGCAGAATCGTCTTGTCCCGGATATTTTATTCGCCCGTGATACATTCCCTGGAGAATCCGGGTGAAGATATCTTTGATGATATTGAGGTCTTTTAGTGTCAATGAACAGTTGTTCAACTGGCCTTCATTCAGTCGGTCGTCGACCAGGCGGTTTACCAGGTTCTCAAGCTTTTGATACGAATGATCGGACATTGATCGGGAGGCGGCTTCCACACCATCGGCAAGCATTACAATGCCGGTTTCTTTGCTGTTGGGGATAGGGCCGTCATAGCGAAAATCTTCTTCCTGAATTTCCTGGTCATTTTCAGACTCGGTTAATGCTTTTTCATAAAAAAAGCGAATCAGCGAAGTACCGTGATGCGTTTCTATAAAATCAGTGATGATTTGAGGCAATTCGGCATCATTTGCCATTTTTACCCCGACATCTACGTGGTTTTTGATAATCAGAGCACTCATCCGGGGCTTCAGGCGGTCGTGAGCATTCCGGTTCTGCTGATTTTCAACAAAGTATTGAGGCTTATCCAGCTTACCTATGTCATGGTAAAGCGCACCAACACGGCAAAGAAGAGAATTTGCTCCAATTCCAGTAGCGGCAGCTTCTGCGAGATTGGCTACCTGGAGGCTGTGATGAAAGCTGCCGGGAGCTTCGAGCATAAGCTTTCGGAGAAGATCCTGATTGGTGTCGCTCAACTCCAACAAGGTAACATCGGTAGTAATTTTAAAGGTTTTTTCAATCAAAAGGATCAGAGGATAGGTCAGCCATATTCCAACCGCATTTCCAAGCAGAAAAAGGAGATTGTCGGTATAACTGCTCCACCCATCTACTTTGGTAAGGGTGAATCCAAAAAGTACTACCGCATAAGCGATTAGGATCAGCGCCGGCGTTGTCAGGTAAAACTGGCTCCGGTCTTTGATATCACGTACGGAGTAAACACCTATACTGCAAGCCGTGATGGTTGTAATCACAAACTCAAAGCTGTTTCCATACATAAGTCCGGCCAGCAAAGCCAGCAATGTTGTGGTCATGATACCAACACGGGAGTCAAAAATAATCGTCAGCAAAATGGGAGCGATGGCAAAGGGGACTATGAACGGAGAGACATCCTCCATGCGGGCTACAAAAGCACCGACTGAATACACCAGAAGAATGGTCAGAAAGACCAACATGAGCATGGCATTGTTATCAAAGATTTTTCTTCGGTATAAATAGATATACAAGAAGAAAATCATGAAAACGGAGACTACAAGAATGGTTTCGCCGATATATTGTTTCCACAGATCAATATCTCCTGTTCGTTCGGCACGTGCCTTATTCAGGCTTAACAGAATATTATGTCGTTCGGCCGTGATAATATCTCCACGGCGGATAATTACCTGGCCGCTGGATACAGCACCTTTTGTCGGAGAGATGTTTTCGATACGTTCACGGATAATGTTTTCCGTTGCTTCTTCATTAAAAAAGAGGTTTGGCTGGAGTACCAGGTTCAGTAATTGAACTCCGGCCCGGCTCTGTTCATCAGTAAGTTCCGTCGAAAGCTGCCTTCGGGCATAATCCCGTGTTTCTCTGAGGGTTCGAACTTGTGAAACCGGTACCTCCCTTTCTGTATGATCTTCAAGATTTCGTACAACAACCTCTTCTGTCAAAATATCATCCTTGGACTGGTCTATGACTCCCCGGGCATAGACGTTTTCCAGTACAAGTTGAAGAATATGTTTAATGTCTGTTCCAATAAACCGGTGAGATGGCATACGGTTTTGCCGAACCGGGGCATAAGCTTCGACATAAGAATCCAAAAAGAGGTACCAGGAGACATCATCAATACCAATACCGGACCGGTTCAAAGACCGTATAAAAAACAAACTGTCGCTGACAGCATGTTGTGAGTCTAGCCTTTTGGATTCCTGCCATTCCAGATAGGCAATCAATACGGTGTCCATTCTTTGGAAAACAAAATCAAGCTGATGGCTCACGTGATCTTTAATTTCATTATCCACGATAAAAACAGGAGGTGTGTTCCGTTCAATTTCGCGACGCTCAGCCTCTAACTCAGCTTCATCCTTAAGAATACTGAACGAAAAAGGGGCTGTCAGATCATCGTTTCTCCAGGGTTCACCAATACTATATGCGGTTTCTTTAAGCGGTGTTTTTGGATAAAGGGCAATGACGATGGCAAGAAAAGCAATGCTGATAAAAAACTTAACCAGGTTATTCTTGCTGAATATGCCCGGGACAACGTCTTTTTTTACCTTCTCGGTGGTGAAAGGGATGTACGCCTTTTTTTTGCGGTGCAGGCCTAATTTTTCTAATAAACCCATAAAACAGGCTGAAGTGGTGACTGAAGTTCTTGAAAAAGCAATTCAACACATGTGATTTGCCGGAGTATGTATCCGGCCGGTATCATATTATGGATGCTCCTTAATGCGAAACGGTACAAACAAAAAGAACATGGTTACTCATATAAATCGAATGATTAACAAACTTTAAACCAATTGAATGTTATCAGGATTCGGGTTCTGATGCAAGAGTAATACCGTCATTGATATCTGCTGCTATGGTAAACGCATTATCCAACTGAGAAATAGAGAGAAGTTTTTTAATTCGTTCAGGAACATTGCAAAGGACTAAATTTCGATCAAGGTCACGATACAGGCGCTGAGCTAAAAGAAGGGCTCCCAGACCACTCGAATCGGCAAATGAAACCGCACCCAGGTCAAGAATAAGATGGCCGCTTTCGCTTGTATTTGCCAAAACAATAAACTGGCTTTTCAGTTCAGGAGCAACTTTAGTATCCAGTCGATCGGACTTAAGTGTCATGATCGAATAATCATTTTCAGTTTGAATTTCGAATTTCATTGTATTCGCTTACTTAATAACCGTTTTTAAAAAAAGAACCAGGCTTGGTAGTTCATGTGTTCATATCAGCGATAATCCGATGATAAGCCCTCCCGAGTGCACAGGCATTAGTAAAATAACAATTCCCGTCACTTTATCATCTTAAAAAAAGCATCTTCACGGATAATCCTTATCCCGAGTTTTTCTGCTTTATCAAGCTTGCTCCCTGCTTCTTCCCCGGCAAGAACCATGTCTGTGTTTTTACTAACCGATGAGGTAACTTTCCCCCCGTGTGATTCTATCAACTCTCTGGCTTCTGAGCGTTTTAATGTAGGCAGGGTTCCCGTCAAAACAAAAGACAGACCCTCAAGTTTAGTGGACTCATTCGATGATTTTTCTTTTATGTGGAGCTGCAACCCGGCTTCACGAAGGCCCTGAATAATGTGCATGTTATCAGATTGCTCAAAGAAAGAAATTACGGAAGCGGCTATCCGCGGTCCAATGGAGGGAACCGACTCCAAAAGTACCCTGTCCGCTTGAATAAGTGCATCAAGATGTTCAAAATGACGGGCCAGATCTTTGGCGACCGTTGCTCCGACAAAACGGATCCCAAGGGCATATAACACCTTTTCGAAGGGTTTTTCCTTACTTTTATCAATGGCCTTTATCAGGTTGGAAGCACTCTTTTCGGCCATTCTTTCCAAACCGATGATGTCTTCTTTGCGGAGTTTATACAGGTCAGGGAAGGTGTGTACCAAATCTGAGAGCACCAGCTGGTCAATGACAGAGGGCCCAAGGCCATCGATATCCATGGCATCCCTGGAGGCAAAATGCTCAAGGCGGCTTCGGATCTGAGGTGGACATTGATAATTGGTGCATCTCCAGGCTACCTCTTCAGGCAATTTAACCAGCGTGGAATCGCAGGCCGGGCAGTACTTCGGCATCGAAAATGCCGCTCCCCGTTTTTTGCGGTCTTTAAGAACGACACCGGTAACCTGCGGAATGATGTCCCCGGCTTTTTCAACGGTAACCTGGTCTCCTGTACGAATATCTTTTCGCTGAATTTCTTCTTCATTATGAAGGGTGGCCCGCTTTACCACGGTACCGGCCAATGAAACCGGCTCTAATTCGGCGACAGGGGTAATGGTTCCAAGTCGCCCTACCTGCAGGGTTATATTTAGCAAGGTGCTGATGGCTTGCTCTGCTTCAAATTTATAAGCAATGGCCCAGCGTGGAGCCTTTGCTGTCTGTCCCAGTACACTGCGGTATTGGTCTTCGTTGACTTTGATTACCGCTCCGTCGGTTTCGTAAGGGAGATCGGCCCGCATCTTTTCCCATGTTTCGATGTGCATGTGAACGGCTTCCATATCCTTGCACTCAGCTCTGTGTTCACATACAGGAAATCCCATGTCTTCCAACATAGAAAGTTTTTGCGACTGTGTTTGTTCTCCGTCCTCCTCGGGAAGCAGGTCATAGGCGAATAAACGAATGGGCCGCCTGGAAACCATCCCGGGATCCAGTAATTTAAGACTGCCGGCGGTAGCATTTCTTGGATTGGCGAATACCGTTTCTCCGTTAGCTTCCCGTGCAGCGTTCATTTTCGCAAAAGCTTTGCGTTCCATATATGCCTCACAGCGAACGTCAAAAGCTTCAAATACCGGAGTGGCGATGGTTAACGGGACATCCCGAATGGTTTTAATATTGGAAGTGATATCATCTCCCTGATAGCCGTCACCACGAGATGCTCCCAGTACGAGTTTTCCTGATTCATAACGAAGGCGGATAGCCATGCCATCGTATTTCAGCTCGACCATATACGAATAATTGTCATGTCCCAGCCTTTTTTTTACACGCTGATCAAAGTCATCTAGCTCCTTTCTGCTATAGGTATTGGACAGACTAAGCATGGGGATGGGGTGCGGTACCACCGGAAAAGTTCCCTCCGGTTTTCCCCCGATTCGTGAAGTCGGAGATGAAGGATCCTGAAGGCCGAAAGAATTCTCCAATTCCTGGAGGTTTCGGATGAGCTCATCATATTCTTTGTCTGAAATAATCGGCGCAGCATCCTGATAATAAGCATCGTTAGCCTTTTCGAGAACATCCCTGAGCCTTGCTACTTCCCTTACAGCTTGATCTTTATTCATACAGAAATCATGGAATTTTTAACGATGGGGTATAACCCGGATTCGAGGCAGACAGAACGGATATTATTAGCTCTGCTCTTTTTCCGGGAAAAGAACTCAATTGGAAAACCGGGGGCGATCGACAATGGCTGCCGGTGCAGGGATGGTTTCAAATGGAGAATCAGAAGGAGTCTGCAGATATTCGTTTTCTTCAATAAACGACCTGGACAGTTGAATTCGGGGTCCATCCAGATACAAATCACTGAAGTCCTGAATTACATGCCCATTCACAACCAAAACCATCCTTGACAGAGCGCCCTGAATAATAATATCGTCCGTGAACTCAAATTCCATGGCCTCCCTGTGTTCGATCCAGTAGGGTCTCAGTGAAACGGTGTTCTCTCCCTGGGCAAAGATGTCTGACTCTACTCGTACGGGCTCCATATTGCCGTGAAGGGCATATATGTAAACATGTAAAGTGTCTGTATCCGAAAGCGATGTAAACGTTTTCATTTCGATAGAGACGACAGGTTCCGGCTCTTCCTCTTCCTCGGCGATGGCTTCTTCCGTCGGAGAGGGTTCTTCCGTTAGTACGACCTCCGGCTCTGTCACGGTCGTGGCTTCCTCCGGATCATCAGGAATATGTTCCGGATCAGGTTCTGTGTACACCTCTTCGGCTACATCCGGTGCAGGTACGGCCGTGGTTATGTCATTTTCCTCCTGATATAGCCAATACCAGTAAACAAAAGCGATTGCCAGTCCCAGGGCTAAAACGGTAGCCAGACTAACCCATAGAAGGCGATTTTTCTGGGGTTTGTAAATTGCCTTTTTAACTTTTCCAGCCCAGTCAACCTGTTTGAGGTCTGGTGGAGGGGGGCTTTTTATGGCAGGGGAAGTAGTTTCACGACTTTCAGAAGAAGCATAGCCTGAAGTAGATGTCGCTCTTGTTTTTTTTATGCTACTATCTTCCCATTCTACATCTTCGATGGTTTTATCCTGTGATTCAGGAGTTATTTTTTTACTCTTTTTACTTTCTTTCTCTTTTTCGGACGGACTTTGTGGAGTATCCTCTTTTTTTACATCCGGTGTTGCTTTAGAAGTCAGGTAAAGATTAGAAAGAAGGCCATCATACAGGTCGGCCTGGTGTTCATCCAGCGCTGTGACAATATCTTCATTTCGGATACCAATGGCTTTCGCATAGCTTCTGAAATAGCTGCGGAGGTAGGTAATATTTCTGGTTTGTCCGGAGAAAATGGATCCGTCCTCGATGGACTCAATAGTCTCAAGAGGAATTCTGCACTTTTCAAAAACGTCTTGTTTGCTTAAGCGCATTTCCTTTCGGATCTTTTTAAGATCTTCAGAAATTCTTGCCATGGGTGTAGTGGGAGAATAAGGTCCGTTTTTATTTTATCACTGCATAATAATGCTGAATTATTAAATTAACCACCTTTTTTTCCTGCTGCTAAAAAAACTTTTTTAAGCTATTTGAACCTCATTGATTAGCTATAAAAAGCACAGATAGAAAGCAATGGAAGAGGTAATATAGAAACGTTGGCGGCACCATTCGTTTTCTTGTGATCAGGAGTATGGATGCATTCACTAATTTAATCCTGAACAGGCATGATCTGGAGAAATATAAAGCGCTTATCCTTGGATATTTCGGAGGTTTTATTCCCGGTATGTTGTCTTGTGTGTGGTATCCGGCAGGGGTGTCAGCACTATCTTTGCGAGCTGTGCCTGGATCAGGCCTTTGAACCGGCCGGTTTGGAGGAAAAAGAGTCAATGGAAGGTGTCGTGCTGCCGGATTGGCTTTCTATGCAATATATTTTGTGGAAATATGACAAAGGCGGGTACTTACAGGAATCCATGCATCAGTTGAAGTACGGAGGATTAACCGGGCTGGGATATCTTTTAGGTCAAAGGTTGGGATATGGACTGATTAAAAACCAGGTCTTTTCCATAACTCAAAAAACAGTACTGTTACCGGTCCCATTGCATCCATCGAGGAAACGCAGAAGAGGTTATAATCAGGCCCGGTGCATTGCCGAAGGGGTTGCATCCGTGCTGCCCGTAAAGATTATTGAAGAACGGGCCGTTGTTCGCATGCGAAATACAAAGACACAAACCGGGTTTAATGCGGAAAAACGAAAAAAGAATATGGAAGGAGTATTCCGGGTTATCGATTCTTGTGCTGTGCAAGACAAGGATGTGATTATAATTGATGATGTCATAACCACCGGAGCAACAAGCATGGAGCTTGCCGGTATTCTCAGAAAAACAGCGGGTAATATAGGAGTCGCGGCTATTGCAAGGGCATAATGGAAAAGACGGAGAATCTTTTGGGCTTTTACTCAGATAACAATAAATTAAAACGAATTTGGCACAATCCGGTAATCATCAGGTACTTTAATATTCTTATTTTGTATTTTTGTGCCTTTCAATGAACCTGTTTATAGAGAAACACTTTTAAATTATGGCCCGGTCTTCTGCCCAGCATGGAGCGTTTATAGAAACCCCAAGAGGTATTTTTACCTCTGCCGGAAACTGGTTCCATATTACACGGGAACATCTGGAAGCTTTTGCTCCGGGTTTGTTAAGCAAGCATTCACTAAAAAAACTTATCCGGCAAAGCGAGGTTTGGATCAGAAGCTCGGATAGTCTGGGAATTTTGTTGTTTATGGTACTGCTTTATACCAGCAGCCCTTTGCTGGCAGTACTTATGACGACAGCCTTTGTGTTTGTCTGGCACCTGTACAAAAGTACACTGGTCAGTATAGGTTTAACAAAATTGATCCAGGTGGCCGATAAAGAGTTTTTTCTTGTCTTAGTTTCTGTATTTGTTTTGAGTTGGATGGGCATTACAGGAGAGTATATATCGGTAGCGGCCGGAATTGTTTTTTTCTGTATTTTAAAGTTTGGCTGGCTCAGAAATCTGGTGGATATTGCTTATTCGAGGCTCAAAAAACAACCATTGCACCTGAACGACCGGCTTTTAAAAATGCTGGTACTGAGATACGCCATCAAAGAAGATATTTCTGTGAAAGAAATTCAGAAAATGGAGCAGGAAATATTGACCTTGGTGAATAAACAGGAAGAAGTCCTGGACAAATTTAAAAGAAAGAAGAAATAGCCTTTCATGAGTGAAGAAGTCAGGCGGATGTTTTCATCCATTGCCGATCGGTATGATCTGCTCAATACGGTGTTATCACTCGGAATCCATCATCGGTGGAGAAAAAAAACGGTGAAGGCCAGCGGTGCGCGCCAGGGAATGTCCGTGCTCGATTGTGCTACCGGTACCGGTGATCTGGCAATTGCTTTTAAGAAAGCGGTCGGATCGAAAGGGAAGGTGACCGGAACCGATTTTTCTGCTGAAATGATTAGAAAAGCACCTGAAAAGGCCGGCCGATTGGATATGAAAATAGAATGGCAGGTTGCCGATGCTATGAATTTACCGTTTGATGATCAGACGTATGACATAAGTAGTATCGCATTTGGTATACGGAACGTTGATGATCCGAAGCATGTGCTCCGAGAGATGGCGCGTGTGGTCAAGCCGAACGGCAAAGTAATGGTGCTGGAGTTTGGTCAGCCGGAAGGGTTGATAAAGTATCCCTACCGCTGGCACAGCAAATATATTATCCCTAAAATTGGCGGGTGGATCAGTGGAAACCGGCAGGCCTATGAGTACTTGCCTGAAACCAGTGCCGCATTTCCGGCAGGTGGTGCCTTTCTGCGCATGATGAAACAAACCACCTGTTTTGAAGAATGCAGTTCAACTTCATTAATGTCCGGGATTGCCTATATTTATACCGGTATTGTACGGTAAAACCATTTAATCGGAAGGGTGGTGGCTTCAATGATGCATCTTGCTTATTTTTACTGCCCTTGTACATCTCAATAATTTTGAATTATGAAAATCGAACAAATAAAACAACTGTTGCCACACAGGTATCCTTTTTTATTAGTGGATCGTGTGCTCGAAGTCGGTGACGAACACATTGTTGCTATAAAAAACGTGACAGCAAACGAAGAGTTTTTTAACGGGCATTTTCCGGGGGCACCGGTTATGCCCGGAGTTCTTCAGGTGGAAGCTCTCGCACAGGCGGGATGTATTCTTACGATGGAAAAAAAGATAGATAACCCAGAGGACGTTATCATTGTTTTTTCCGGAATTAAAAATGCACGTTTCCGTCGCCCTGTGGTTCCCGGTGATCAGCTGCGTCTGGAGGTCACCCTTGTTTCTTCCAGAAGAAACTTTTTGACCATGTCCGGAAAAGCCACCGTAGATGGCGACCTTGCATGTGAAATTGAAGCTTCTGCTGCAATTGTTCCCAGAGACAAATTATGAGCACCTCCCGCTATTCAGAAAACAAGCCAAGAATTACCACGCGTACCGTTGTTGAAATGAAGGACAAGGGTGAGCGTATAACCATGTTGACGGCCTATGATTTTACCATGGCCCGTATCATGGATCAGGCGGGTATTGATGTTATTCTTGTTGGAGATTCTGCAAGCAATGTGATGGCCGGGCATGAAACAACCCTGCCCATCACACTGGATCAGATGATCTATCATACGCAATGTGTTGTTCGTGCAGCCCGCCATGCCCTTGTTGTGGCGGATCTTCCGTTTATGAGTTATCAGGTCACCGACACGGGAGCCCTGGAAAGTGCCGGACGGATGATGAAAGAAGCAGGAGTCCATGCTGTGAAGCTGGAGGGAGGAAAAGTGATCGTCCCTGCCATTAAAAAAATTGTAGATGCCGGAATACCGGTCATGGGCCACCTTGGACTTACGCCACAAAGCATTTATAAGTTTGGCACCTATAAAGTACGGGCTACCGACAACGAAGAAGCCGATCAGTTGGTGGAAGATGCCTATGCATTGCAAGAAGCGGGGTGTTTTGCGATTGTCCTGGAAAAAATACCGGCATCTCTTGCCGCCAAAGTTACCAAAGGGCTTTCTATTCCGACCATCGGTATCGGAGCAGGGCCTTCGTGTGATGGCCAGGTATTGGTCGCCCATGATATGCTGGGGTTAAACAAAGATTTCAGCCCACGTTTTATACGCCGCTATGCGGATTTTGAGAACCTGATGTCAGATGCTGTTTCCCGTTATCACAATGATGTGAAAAACGGTGTATTCCCAAACGAGAAGGAACAATATGAGTGAAAAGGGACAGGAACAGAAACGCCTGATTCTGGTATCAAATGACGATGGCATTTTTGCCCCGGGGATTCGCGCACTGGCTGAAGTAGCCAGTGAGTTCGGAGAAGTGGCTGTGATTGCACCCGACAGGCAGCAAAGTGCAGTGGGGCATGCCATCACCGTATCTGATCCGCTTCGGGTAACTCCGTTTCAAATCAACTCAAAAATGGAAGGGCAGGCCGTCAATGGTACGCCTGCAGACTGTGTAAAACTGGCCCACGATAAGCTTCTGAGACGTAAACCGGATTTGGTATTAAGTGGAATTAACCATGGATCCAATGCCGGAATCAATATTATATATTCAGGTACCGTAAGTGCAGCGACAGAGGCGACGATTCTCGGGTATCCTGCGATAGCGGTAAGTTGTATGGAATTCAGTGAATCTGCCGACCTGAGTGGTGCACAGGAAGCCACCCGTAAAGCGATTCATTATGTCTTGAAAAACGGTTTGCCTGCCGGAATTACGCTCAATATTAATGCTCCGGGTGGACCCTTAAAAGGGTTACGCTGGGCAAGACAGGCCAACAGCCGGTATGTTGAGGAGTATGAAGGGCGTGTTGATCCGCATAACAGGCCGTATTTCTGGATTACCGGCCGTCTTGAAATCCTGGATCAGGGAGATGACCTGGATTTAAATGTACTTAAGCAGGGGTATGCCAGTATTACACCGATTCAGTATGATTTAACGGCTCATGCCTTTTATAAAAAGCAAGACAAGGATATCGGGTAATCCGTTGGAAGCGATACTTACAGTGTTGGTTTTCTGAAAAGAACACCACCACGCTGAATTCGGGGAATCCATTCATCCAGCCAATCCAAAACCGGTTCTGTAGCTGGAAGTAACAGGTGAGGGGTACCGGCTTCTCTCGCTAGCCTGGAGTAGTAAAGAAGTTTTTGATCAAATACATGGCGGTCCTCTGATTCAATAATGAGGAAAGATGATCCGTCCAGTATTAGCAGTTCGAAATCCAGCCAATCAACCTGCAAAGCTCCTTCTTCCCATCCTTCATAACCCGAGATATCCTGCAGGCTTGAAAAAAGTAGTAGAGATGGCGAAGGGTCAAACTCTGAAAAAGCTTCAATGGCACGTATAATGGAGGGAGAATGTTCCCACTCTTCGAAAGGAGGCGAATCAGGCAGCCATAGAGAGGCGGATTTTCCTTCTTCATCCAGTTGACCCATCCATCGGGATATCCTTCTGTGTGAATCTGATTGAAGAACGATCTGATACGGGATGTTTAACGCATCCATGCGTTCAATAACAGATGCGGAAGGGGTTCTGTCAAAATAAAAAGAGATATAAGCAGGATGTGGGATGCGGGCATAATCGGGATCTGTTCGCAGGGTCATAGAGCGAATCAGTTTTTCGCTGTAATAGAAATAGAGTGATAATTCCTGCCTTGGTACATTCATCCGGCCGATGGTCTCGACTTTATATCGCCGCAATTCTCCCGCCATTTGGGCATGAAGGTGGGTTTTGGAAATACCTGCCGGAACGTTAACGGTATAGTGTATTCTTGTGAAATCATCGTTTACCGTGTGATTTCGGGTTCGAATGCGGTCATCGGGGACATTAAAAAAAGCCAGTTCCTGCTGAATCAACGAGTCTGCTTCGGCAAGACTGTGAAGGCGGTTCGCCGGGGTGTGCGGTGTAAAAAAAAGCAGGAAGAACCCAGCCAGGCAGGCGGCAAAGAGAACTACCAAAAGTAGTTGTTTTTTTATCAAGCTGAGCTCAAAGTTCATCATGGGCTGGTAGAAAAAACGCAGATAAAATGCTGGCTTTGAAAAATGTTAAGAAAACAGATAAACAGAAATAATCAGGTTGAAAAATCTCAGAAAGATTCAGCGGCAATCAGTTCAAGAATACGATACGCCAGATCGGTTTTGAGTCCTTCCCGGATGACTTCCTTTTGATTTCCGATGATAAGGATCTTATTGGTATCTACTTCAAATCCTGCTCCCTGGTCAGACAGATTGTTGGCTACGATCCAGTCCGCATTTTTTTTAATACGCTTTTTACGGGCATTTTCAGCCAGATTCTCGGTTTCCATGGCAAAGCCGACAAGCACTTGTCCCTCTTTTTTGTTTTTTCCGAGCCATGATAAAATGTCAGGTGTTTGTTCAAGGGCGATAGAGCGGTCCGCTTTGTCTTTCTTAATTTTTTCAGAGACGATGACGGCGGGCTTAAAATCAGATACGGCAGCAGCCATAATGATGATATCTGCATCTGCATAGGATTGCACAGATCGGAATAGGTCATCGGCAGAAAGAAACGATTCGGTCCGTATGTTAGCGGATAGATCATCGACAGGTACGGATTGTGCATGTAAAAAGACCGTGTTGGCTCCCAGGTTCGATGCCGCACTTGCAAGCGCCTTCCCCATTTTTCCACTTGAGGGGTTCGACAAAAAACGAACCGCATCCAGAAATTCCCGGGTTGGTCCACCTGTAACGACTACATTCTTTCCTTTGAGCAGAGGTTTATGAAGAGGTTCGGGTGGTGTCGTTTTGATTTCACGCTCTGTCCCGGAAAGGAGGGATTCGATTTTCTTTATGATGGTATCTTCTGCCGGAAGTCTGCCCGGGCCGCTCAGCCCGCTTGCAAGATACCCGCTATCCGGTTCCAAAATATGATAACCAAACGTTTTGGCTTTGTTCAGGTTTTCCTGAGTTGGACGAGCATTATACATTTCACCGTCCATCGTTGGACAAAGGAGGAGGGGGCATCGTGAAGCCAGGACAATCGATGTGAGCATGGAATCGGAGAGTCCGTTTACCACCTTGGAAAGGGTATTGGCGGTACATGGGGCGATGACAATCAGGTCGGCCCATTCAGCCCATTGAATATGTTGTGTCCAGTTTTGATTGGCGTCGGAGGTGCTGTTCGGGAAGACCGAAATAGGAACGTCGTATCGTGTAAGAGCAGCAAACGTTTCTCGTCCGACAAAGCGGGTAGCCGCTTCTGTCATACTTACACGAACGAGGGCACCGGCCTGCTGCAGTGCCCTAAGCAGATAAACCGCTTTATAGGCGGCAATGCCACCGGTGACTCCGATGACGATATGTTTGCCGCGCAACATGGATCAAAGATCTTCCTTGTCCTTTTCAGGAGAACGATAATACACGTTATCTTCCAGTAATTCCTTGACGGCACGCTGAGTCGGATGGGGCCTGGCTTCGTATTCCTTGGTTATACGCTCCTGTTCTTCGTTGAAGGTATATTCCTCTTCATCCTCAAATCCTTCAAAGTACTTGAGTTTTTCATCCAGTTCCATTTTTTCCTGAGCAGCAAGTTGTCGTGCTCTTTTTGACATAATCACAATGCCTTCATAGACATTGCCGGTAGTGGACTGAATTTTTTCCAGGTTGAGTGACTTAACTGGCATAAGGTGCTCAAAAGTTAAAATTATTGGGTCATAAACGAATGTACAAGACGGTGCAATTCCTGGTAGCAACGCTCCAAATCATCATTAATAATGACATGTTCGAAACGATCCGCGTAGCTTAACTCCATTCGCGCGCGCTCCAATCGCATCCGCAGTGATTCTTCGTTTTCGGTTCCCCTGTTTTTGAGGCGTTCTTTTAATACCTCATCGGAAGGGGGTTTGATAAAGATGGCTAACGCATTATCCCCATAATGGGCTTTTACATTTAGCGCGCCTTTTACTTCAATATCGAACAGAACAAAATACCCTTTTTTTAGGTCTTCTTCAACCGTTGAGCGTAACGTTCCATAGCGGCTTCCTCCATAAAACGATTCCCACTCAAGAAAGCGATCCTCGGAAATCGCTTTGTCGAATTCATTGTTATCAAAAAAGAAGTAATCTTTTCCGTTAACCTCATGAGGCCGAGGCGTCCGTGTGGTCGCTGATACAGAAAATTTTAACGTGCTGAAATCATTCAGAAGACGTTTTGAGAGGGTTGTTTTTCCTGCACCGCTGGGCGCAACCAAAATAATAATTTTACCTTTTTTCATTGAAACGGACTCGAAACGAACGCTATACGATGTTTTGGATTTGTTCTCGTATGGTTTCAATGAGGTCTTTCATTTCCACAACGAGTTTAGAGATTACAGGATGATTCGCTTTTGAGCCAATCGTGTTGACTTCCCTATGCATTTCCTGAAGGATAAAGTTAAGCTTTTTCCCTTGAGAGGCGTTGTTTCGAATACATTCTCTAAAATACGTGATATGAGAATCCATTCGAACCAGTTCTTCAGAAATATCCAGCCGATCGGCCAGCAGGGCCACTTCCTGTTCAAGCCGTTCCGGGTCGATTCGGGAGTCCTCCATCAGGTGCTGAAGTCGTTCCTGTAGTTTTTCCTTTGCTTCCGGAATGCGTTCTTTTTCTTGAACCGCTACTTCTTTGCAGAGACCTTCCAATGCTTCTAAGCGGCTTTCCAGATCTTTCTGGAGGTTTTTCCCCTCGTTCAGACGCATGGAAATCAAATCGTCCAGGGCTTTTTCAAGAGCAGTTTTTACCGTTTCGTATTTCTTTTCCAGAATTTCCGGATCGTTCTCCATGGATTCAAAAAGGCCGTCAAAAGACAGCAGATGAGCAAGTGATACAGGTTCTTTAATCCCGGCAATCTCTCTGGCCTTTTCAAGCACAGCAAGACGAGATTTAAGAACAGACTCCTGAATTTTAAGAGAGTCAGCTTCATCGGCAAGATGCTCCAGGTCAACCATCAGGTTAATTTTACCCCGGCTTACTCTTTTCTGAATGATTTCCTTAAGTGGCTGCTCAAACGTATGAAGCGCATAAGGAAGTTTGATGAAAACTTCACAAAAGCGGTTATTGACAGACCGTATCTCAACCACGGCGCGAATGGATTCAGAGATATGTTCGGCCCGGCCGTAGCCGGTCATGGATTCAAGCATACGTATTACGTTGATTAACGGTTAAACGGTTGATAATCTACGGAAAAAAATGACGTTGTCCTATGGTCTCGTACAGGCCGCGGCATGACGAGGGTCCGAAAGTTTTCCGGAGGAGAGGGTGATATTGCGGATGCAATGTGAATCATCAAAGGGTGTTCATGGCATTTTGTACATCAGAAATGAGCTTTGTGGCTTCTTCTTTTGATGCAGCTTCTGCGTAGATGCGGACAATAGGCTCGGTGTTTGATTTTCTGAGATGAATCCAGCCATGCGGGAAATCAATCTTTAGACCGTCTTCCGTATTCATTTTTTGATCGGCATAAGAGTTCTGGATGTGCGAAAGCACAAAGTCCGGGTTTACCTCATCCAGCTGGATCTTGGTTTTAACGATATGGTATTCAGGCAGGTCTTTTTTCAGTGCGGATGCGGTCTTCTTTTCTTCGGCCATAAATTGAAGGATCATTGCGATGCCTACGAGGGCATCTCTGCCGTAATGCAGGTCCGGGCTAATAACACCACCATTCCCTTCACCACCTATGACGGCACCTGTTTCCTGCATTTTCTTAACCACATTGATCTCTCCAACAGCGGATCGATGACAGGTTTGTCCGTACTTTGCGGCAACATCATCAACGACCCTTGAAGAGGACAGGTTTGTGGCAACAGGACCGCTTTTCTTTCGCAGGATAAAGTCAAATGCAATGGCCTGGGTATATTCTTCTCCCATTACATGGCCATATTCATCCACAAGAGCCAGTCGATCTGCATCGGGATCAACGACAAATCCGATATCGCTCTTTGTTTCACAGACGAATCGGCAAATATCTTCCAGGTGTTCAGGCAGCGGTTCCGGGTTATGGGGGAACTGACCATCCGGAGTACAGTGGATTTTATGGATTTTTGAGACTCCAAGTCGTTGCAGCAACCGGGGAATAGCCAGTGACCCTGCACCGTTTACGGCATCGACGGCAACAGCAAGATTTGCTTTTTCGATTGTTTTTTGATCGATATATGGAAGGTCAAGAATCTCATCAATATGATTTTCCAGTACCGTTTCATCACACAGAGCCTTTCCAACCTTTTTATAATCTACAAAATGGACGCGGTGTGACCGGGCGATATCGATCACTTCCTTTCCTTCGTGACCATCCAGAAATTCACCTTTACCGTTTAGCAATTTGAGGGCATTCCATTCGGCTGGATTATGGCTGGCTGAAATAACAATGCCTCCGGAAGCACGATGTAATAGTACTCCCATGGCAACCGTAGGAGTGGGTGTGATACCCAGGTTTACCACCTGGCAACCGGTAGCCTGAAGAGCAGAAGTAACGACACGTTCACATAATTCTCCGGTGGTTCTGCTGTCTCTGCCAACCACGACGGTACCGCCTTTAACCCAGGTGCCAAAAGCAGAAGCATAAAGGGTGAGGTTTTGAGGGTTGAGATCGGATCCGAAAATCCCGCGGATACCGGAAATAGAAACCATTAAGCTCATGACTATCACTAATAAGATGAAAAAAATAAAAACGGCTTATTTCTTGAATGACACTCATGGAGGTCATGGTCAAACTCAGCTGTATGCCGTCAGAAAAATGGTTGATAAAGATATCACCAACCCGCCCTGTTGTGTGAAAAAAAATGTAAAAA
Organism: Balneolaceae bacterium ANBcel3; assembly: GCA_030012235.1. Taxonomy (GTDB): domain Bacteria; phylum Bacteroidota; class Rhodothermia; order Balneolales; family Natronogracilivirgulaceae; genus JASCXY01. Next base: position 29,022 of record JASCXY010000009.1, read on the forward strand.
AAATTACGCAAGTTTATGCCAAAATAAAAACTCTTCGCAGAATATTCATAAGGAAGATGTACCTTATATGGTGCAATGTATGACGGAGTAGTTCTTATATAGAGTTTGTATAAATAAGCGGTCGTATCGTGTTTTTCACCGAATTGTCTTATAAAACCGTTATATTATGAAAATTCTTATAAGAGATTTGTCGGTGTTGTTTTTGTGTCAAAGCGGTCAAGGAATCTCATGATGAAAACGTTTCAAGGATGTAGCGACATTATGCCTTACGGTACCGGACGTAAGAACAGCATTGCAAAAAGAATTAACCATTAATCATTCTGCCTAACACAAGTATTTACCTCTATGTCGAAAGCAGCTAATTTTTTAACATCTCAAGTCGGACGAAAAATTGCAACAGGTATTACAGGTTTTGGCCTGGTTCTGTTTATGATCGTCCACTTGCTCGGAAACCTTGCATACTTTGCCGGGCCCGAGGCTATTAATACCTACTCACACACCCTCCACCAGATGGGCCCGATTCTTTGGGTTGTCCGGTTGGGTTTGCTTGCTTTTTTCCTGTACCATGCCTGGCTGGGAATTTCCATTTGGCTGGAACGGCGAAAAGCACGGCCTGAAGCGTATCATGTGTATGATACCCGGGGCGGAGTAAGCCGATACAGCTGGAGTTCCAGATCCATGATCGTCACAGGCATTTTGCTTCTGCTTTTTGTGATCACCCACCTTCAAACGTTCGCATTCCATGATTTTGAATATGCCGTGTACGGTGGGGTGGAAATGCATGATGTGCATCAGAGGCTGACGGAGGTGTTTCAAAGCCCTGTGTACACGATCTACTATGTAATTATTATGGTATTACTGGGCATGCACCTTCGCCATGGTGTGTGGAGTGCCTTTCAGTCCATGGGATGGATGTCCCGAAGAACAAACCCGATGATTTATACGGCCGCTTTTATTGTAGCCGTGCTTATTGCTGCCGGGTTTATTGGCCTGCCTCTCAGTATATATTTTGAACTGGTTTAACCGGAGTTATCGATTATGACTGCAACAAAGAACGGAATATTGAATTCAAAAGTCCCGGAAGGAAACTTAAAAGACAAGTGGGATAACCACATCAACAGCCTCCGGTTGGTAAACCCTGCGAACAAGCGAAAATTTACCGTACTGGTGGTTGGCACAGGCCTTGCCGGTGCCTCAGCCGCAGCTTCCCTCGCGGAACTCGGTTACAATGTCAAGGTCTTTTGCATCCAGGATTCACCCCGGCGTGCTCATAGTATTGCCGCGCAAGGTGGAATCAATGCAGCGAAAAACTATCCCAATGATGGGGACACCATCTGGAGACTTTTCCACGATACTATTAAAGGGGGCGATTACCGTTCCCGGGAAGCCAACGTATATCGGTTGGCTCAGGTGAGTAATGATATTATCGACCAATGCGTGGCGCAAGGAGTTCCTTTTGCCAGAGATTACGGTGGATTGCTTGACAACCGCTCATTTGGCGGAGCACAGGTAAGCCGTACGTTTTACGCACGCGGTCAAACTGGTCAGCAGTTGTTGCTAGGGGCCTATTCTG
>JASCXY010000090.1 GCA_030012235.1 Balneolaceae bacterium ANBcel3
CCAGCGTCCCGCCTGAAGGTACTCCTGCAAGATGTTCCATTCCGGAATGCCGATCGGCAAAGGTATGTAATAGTCGCAACTGAGAGTATTGCTCTATTCTTTCTTTATACCAGGAATGGATGGTTCGTAGTTTTTCAATTCCACAAAGGTGCACAAGTTTATCCAACCGATACAAAATCATGCCCTTTTGTCCGGAGAAATGATCCTCTGATCCCAATACTTCCTCTCTGTAACTCAGCGCCTGTTTGACCAAAGCCTCAAATGCTTCTGAAACACGATCAAGATCCAGATCCGCCGGTTTTTCGGGCAAAGATTCCAAAAGGATCCGGATTCTGTTTACAAGCTGAACCGGCCTGCTTATCAGAACATTCACAACCACCGGATTGAGAATCAGTTCGGGATAGGCGTCCATGACCCGGACTATGTCCAGTTGCTCGTACGTATTTACCTGGTCTCTAATCAAGTCCATCGTTGTAACACCAGCTGTTGAAACAGGATTTTTGATTTCCTGATTCAACAGCATAAACGAAACCCCGTCAGCAGCCTGAGATGCCGCCAGCTTATTAGAGTAAAAGTCTTTCTCAGCGACCTTGTGTGTGGTTTCTGAAACGATTTGTTTTCCAGCCAGCCCAATCTCCCCCTTTATTCCAGATCCTGTCTGGCCATGACTTGCTGAAGATTCCTTCTCAAAAGCTTCATATACACCACTTCCTTTTACAATTTCACCTTTTTCTATCTTGATATCTTCTTTCTTCGCTTCAGTTTCTTTGACATCTGCCGATTCTTCTTTTTTCTGCTCTATCCGTAAATTTGAAAAGAACGTTATCTCCTCATTAAAAAGGCAGTTGAGCTCGGTCATAAGTACCTGATACAACTGATCCAGATCATCAAAACGACATTCTGTATCAAAAACCAGATTCTGTGCTTTTCTACCCAGCTTAAGCCCTATTATTTTTACCGGCATATTCAGACGCTGGCGCTCCGCCTCAAGCTTTTCCAGGGCTTCATCAAATGGCAGCCCCAGATGTCCCTCGATGCGGTAAAAAGCATGTTTTTCAGAATTCACATCGATAGAGGGCACACTATTTGAACCTTTTGTAAATGAAATTGTAAATATACTTCGCTCATCCACCGGACGTTCATACATCCACGCATCCGGATCCCAAACTTTTGCCAGGTGATTATTCGATGAATCTGGTATCCAACCGGGCCTGGGCTGTCTGGCTAAGCTCAAGTTTAGTCCCGGAGATGGCTGTATGAGAATGCTTCCATCTTTATGCACAGAAGATCCCAGCGCTTCGACGAGCTCAACAAACCTTCTGAAAAGTACCCACGCCCGTTTTTCCTGGTGCCTGTGCATTTTTTGAGCAGAAGCCGCCTGGAAGACATGACGATACCTTACCGGATCCACCGGATCGGTAAGCACCGGTTCGCCAACGATCAGATGACGGGGGTGTTTCGCCTTGTCCAGCCTTCCGGCCTGATCCAGGGCTTCCACACACTCGTTCCATGCTTTGCAGAGAAACCGCAGCCCATCGTAATACCTTTGAATGGTATATGGTTGTCGGTTAAATGCTTTGTCCAACCTTTCCTTAATGGATCCCTGTTTCATCCACTCACCCATAGTCCCTGAGGTTGGAAGTCCTTTCTCAAACAATTTCCGGTATTGTTTCCACGCCTCGGCCACGGCCTTTTCAAGATCCGGAACCGTCTGGTCGATCGCCACACTATAGGCTTTTTTCATGGCTCCATACGAATACAGAGAGGTCAGGCCATACTCCTTTTGTGTTTCGGAGAAAACCGGGCGTCTCAGATGGACAATATGCGCTTTTGCGTCTGGCCGGGAAACCGATTTTAAAATCTCCGGACCCGGAACGAGGAGTTTTCGAACTTTAAACGACCGTTGTATTCCTTTTTCATCACAATCATCTCCAAAACAATCCTCCAGGTCCTCATCTTCACGCTCCATATAGAGCACGATTACATGCTGATCCAAAGAAACAACGGTATCAGAATCGTCCCCGGACAAGACGATTTCCTGCTGGTTATTTATATCTATTGGATACATATCCGACTCCCGTCGCTCATTAGCTTCAGACTCGGTCAGCAGTTCCCAGACCGGAAGCTCCTTTCCGTCTTTTTGAAACCAGGTATAGGGACCAGATTCTTTTGCATTCGCAGCCCCACATCCACAAGGCGAAGAAACGTCCGTATATCGGCTCAGGTAGCGGCAATCTGAACGCTCCAGCCGAATAAGATACCCTCCTCCCGTAATGCCAGTACCTTCGGAAAGAACGAAGCCTTTTGGGGTAATACGTTCAAGCGTCAACCCGGAGACGATTCCTGTTCCTATAAGGTCTCTTCGGCTTGAAAGCGTCTGGGTTTCTAAATAACCCCGAAGGCTGTTCAGCTGGCTTGCCGTAAGCACCTGATCACCTTCAAAAACGGGATAGGCATTGTGGTGAGTACTCATGAATCCTCGTGCTTAATGGTTCCTAAAATGGATTGATCCAGTAAAATGGAGTCAAATTCGTATTCTTCTTCACAGGTATGAAGCCTGGATACGGGATATACATTTCGTATACGTGACATTACTTCGATCAGGACATTCGTGGCATCCTCCCGACGAGGGTCTTTTGGATTACCTGCGTGCTTCAACCACTTGAAATAGGCCTTTTCAAAGTCTGCCATGTCATCTTCGCTTACCCAACAGATTTTGGCATGAATGTGCGCCGGAAGTTCGAGTCGGATTTTGCGCTCAAAAAATCGCCGGAACGCCATCGAACGAAATCTTTCCGGCCAACTGGGTACAATTATGGATATTCGATAGGAGTAGGGATCTCTGAAACCGGGACAATCCAGCCCCTCTTTATTCAGGCAAACAGGCAACAGCTTCTCTTTCTCCTCGTGTGGCCTTAATAAAATATGCTCTATCAGATGAAACCCTTCTTTGTTACAAACACCCACTTTATTCATTAAGAACTTTAAACCGCGACCTCGGCTCTCCGGATCCGGAAACAACAGGCCCGTTCCCAGAAACTGTTTTTGCTCATCTAACAGATTGAAGTAGTAACGGTAATTCCGTGATTCCAGAAACTCATAATTCCCGGCCAATCCGCCATACTTTTTCACTTTCACGATCACTTCTTCGCACTCTTTTCTGGTCGAATAAGCAGCGCTTCGCAATAAAACCGAGCCATCTTCTACCCTAAACCGATAACGCCACTTGCTGGCAACGTCTTTGTAGACTTCAAAAAACTTGTCCGCTTCTTTGCATAGCAGCGACCGGCGGGAATAATTGGGTATCCCGGTTAATCTGCACAGCCTTTTTTTAAAACCGGAAACATTATCCGTATTCACCGTATGGTTTCTGTCCGTGTAATCGTAGGATTTCAGTCGTTGAGAAGACAACTCCGGTAATTCTTCAAGAAACCGGATTTTATCTTCGATCAGACGATCCCGTACGCTTTCATCGCTTCCGGCGGTTACAAGTAGCACATAATTCGTAACATCTTCCCCAAATCGTGATAACAGGTGATCCAAAAACTCGCTTCTTCGCCTGTGAAAGGTATAAGGCGTTTCAGAAATCGTCCTCAGATATTCCAGATAGCTGTTTACCGGGCTGTCAGGTGCTCCCAAACCCTTTAAAAACTCTTTTTTCGCCTCCTCAAAGATTTTTTTGCTTTCAAGATCGCCAGGAGTTAGTCCGCTTTGATTAATAAAGCGACTAAAATGTTCAATAACAGTCCATACCCCCGGTAACTCTGTACGGGTAGAAAGAATCCCGTCTTTTTCCTGAACCTTTTCTCCGAGCGGGATCAGCGTCTGTGAAAAACGTGTGCTCCGAAGCTGCTTATCAAAAGAAAACAGATGTCTCAGGCTTGTCAACTGAGCCAGATAGTTGGCTAAGAGCTGATCAAATATCAATATATACGCCTGCAACTGAGCAGCCTGTACTTTTCTTTCGGTCGTTGCCGTTCCACCGGGCCCGTTGACCCCAACTCCATACGTATCGGGCAAGTCGAGAGAGAGAGGGGTGTACTCCGAAAGATTTTGGATGCTTCCTTTTGGAACCGGAAAATCATTTTCGGTGTGGGTGTTCATTTTCTGCTTCCTTTTTTCCAGTTGGATCTGATCCAGTTTAAGCTGAACCTCTTCTTCTGAAGCGGAAAATGGCAGGCCTTCCTTATAGAAAACTATTTTTGAGAGTCGGGGGTTGAATCGGGCAGATCTGCCACTTGTGACCGGCAAATTCCATTCGGCATTTTTTTTGACGGGTTTCCCCTTATAGCCTGATGCCATTGAAAAGGACTCAATTGATTCCACTCCTTCGATTTTCATTATCCTGTTTATGATTTCAGAAGCCCGGACTTCCGCTTTTAGCTGTGCCCCGGCGAGATCGGAATCTTTAATAAATCCGTGTTCCAGTGCCGGGCCATCGAAAATCTGATCCACCGAAAGACCCTCTTTTATAAGCTCATGAAGCGAATAGAAAGGTATATCCGGCATGATGTACTCTGATACTTCCTGATAAATCGAGGCTTTTATGGTACTTATCTCTGCATCCGATGACACGTGTACTGTAGCGCAGACTCCAATATCTTCGGGGTCAAGTCCCTTCATGGAAACCAGATCCTCACAGAGATTTCTGTTTTTATGGTAGAGTGCCCGCACTTGATGTGCTATTTCAAGCGCCTTGTTTATTCGCTGCCGATAACGTTCTTCAATTTCTGAGCTTTTGATCAGCGAATTTATATCCGAAGTCTTTATTTCAGAATCCGTAACCGTAAAGGATCCCTTTAGATTCAATTCCTTCGTATGGGTCACTTCAATCGTTACCTTTAGCCCGGTCTTCTTATTTGCAGGGTCTGTATCTTTTTGAATGGTTACATCTTTGATGGATGTATCGGATCCCAATGCATCAAAAACAACCTCCCACGATGGTACATCTACCAAAAGTTCTTGTTCATAGTTCTGATTGGAGTCACCAGCTGACAAGCCAAAGGTGTAGTCATTCAGATCCCCGGCCATTGGATCTGCCTCTAATTCGAGCTTAATATCATAGAGTCCCTGAAGGGATAAAAGAGGGGTATCTTCTTCCTTTTTATACTGCAAACGGCTTTTAAAGGTGTTCACATAAAGAGAAGGGGATGATTCCATTTTTGGAATAAACCAGGCATTGCGGACGCCCTTCACATCTATGATCCGTTTTCGATAATCATTCAGCGTTACCGGAGCTGTAGCCAGAATTTCTCTTGCCGTGTAAAACTGTTTTTCCTTTTCCGTCTCATAGCCCGTCGCTTCTGCAAGTACATTCTGGACACGATGCCTGGTTCTCCATGCCAAATCCGTAATTCCATAACAAAGCAACTCCAAAAGTGTGATTCCGGGATCATGCGAATTGTAATCCGTCCACAGGTTTCCGGAGAGCTTTTCAATATGGGCTAACCCTTCTTTACGAAGCTGTTCATAATTTTGAGCCGGTGTCAAATCCGGCTTTCGGCTAATGGTGAGAGCCTGCTTCATTTGGTTCCCTCCGTATCTATCGTGTGTTCACTAAAAGAGGTCAATACTGAGCGCGCACTGGATGCGGTTGCCACATCTACTTCCATCCGTTGTCCCCCCTGATATTGATACATTTTAATCGAAATCACATGGCCCACAAACTCCATTTTATCTAAAAAACGGACGATTACCGATTTATGAACCGAGCCTCCGAGTTCAAATTTTTCAACATGGCCTTGTATCCAGGGAGACAAAAAGGCCTTTAGCTCATCCGAAATACGGGTTTTATAGAATCCGGCATCCGCTCCTTCTTTCAACTGAACACGGGCAATAACTTCTACTTCTTCGTACTCCGGATTAATCACGGATAATTTTCCGGCTACAAATGCGGGTAATTTCTCTTGTAAATAGGACTGAATCTCCAGTCGACGCCCATAACTGGCTGCCGGACGCAGCGGATCTGATAAATGTTCGTTTGTCAAATCCGGTACGATCAGCATGGAAACGTACCCCGGAGCAAACTCTGCAGAAAACAAGCCCTCATGACCCACATGGTCATAGACGGAGTGGTTAATGCACTTTACTAAAAATAAATCCGGATATCGTTGTAATACCAGCCGCTCGTAGTCATGTATGGTAACGGCTCTGTTTTTGTGGCGCAGTCTTTCACTTACTCTCTGATAAAATTCCGGTTTTTGCTCCGGTGTTCTGCCCCGAATAGCCGGCCAGGGCTGTTGGATGCTTTTGATATCATGTCTTGATTCTGCAAACCGGGTAATGGTCTCTTTTTGCAACGCTTCCGATAAAAACTCCGGATCGTTTTGATGGTTTATAAAATGCGCACGAAATGCCTGGGCTTTAATATCTCTTATCTTTGGGAAACGGCCGGCGTTCCTGGTAACTGCTGCTTTAATCCATGAATGGGGTTCTTCCTGGTAAAATAACCGGTCGTTTTTACTGATGTCACCCGGAATTTGAAACGTAATGATCCCGGTTTTAGTCAAGTGCTGAGTTTCATCGCTATAATCCACCTCTGGAATAAACCGAACCCACTCTCCATTTTTCAGATAAAACCATCGAATCGGGGTGCTTTGAAAATCAGGATGCTCACTGCCTTCTTGTACAGCAAATAGCAGCGATAAAAGCTGTGGAGCTTCACAGTGTTTAAGCCCGATATACAACTCGGCCTGATACTGTTCTGTGCCTGCTTCCGTTGATGCCGCGAAAGACGGAAAAAGAAAGACACTCTCATCATCCATTCGTTGTTTTTCAACCATCCTGTGACCAAATGGATACAATGAAAACAGATGATTTTTACTCGTGTTGGCAGACTCCTCCAAACCCGGATCTATCGTTTCCTCGGCGATATAATCTAACGTTATTCCGTTCATTTCCGGTACAAAGGGCTCCGAAGGCATTGCATCATAAGCACTGTGTACTGCAAATTCTGATAGTTTTTGACGATACAAACGGTGCCAAAACGGGTCTTTTGGCCCTTTAAGCTCAAATCCGATAAAACCACTCTTTAAACCTGGCTTCCACATTCTGATCGGTTCCATCTGTCGGGCATTTTCCCATGCTTTTTCGAGATCAGAAGCGGTGAACGAAGTTTCTTTTTTATCAAAAAAAGAAACCTCTTCCAACTCTTTCCAGTCTGATGAAGTCAAGAGTAATCTGGCCACTTTAAGATCATCCTCCGGAAAAGATATACTCTCAAAATTATCGCCGTTACGTTCCTTGTAATTTTGATATGCGTTTTTCAGTTTTTTTTGATTCCAGTTATCTCCGGAAAACCGAACGGTTATGTCTTTAACTTTTTTCGAAAAAATTTCACTGCTCCCAATCAAAAAACGAGATCCTTCTTGTGGTATGGGCCCAAATAGCTGCATGGGCTTGGATGGGTCAACCATTCCAAAGCTATTTTGCAGCACCAGATCCCTAACCCCCGATACATGAATCTTTAACGTAAGGTTCTTTGCACGAAGCCCTTTCAATACAGAATAACCGGAGTCCGGAGATGACTTTTTCAGCCTAATTTCAAGTACGGGTTCATCAACGTCGTAGGAGCTATCATGTAGTTCCGGATCAAAGGTAGAGATTGGTGCTTCGTCGGCAGGGACTTCGAACTCCACAACAAACAAGGTCTTCTCAAGCCTGGATGTGACTTCTGTTTCATACCAACCTTCCCGGGTTGTAATTCGGACTTGAACTTCGACTTCTGCAGGTGTTTGGATGGCATTGGATCTTTCAAAAGTAAGCTCCACTTTTCGTTTGCCTTCTTTCATTCTTAACAGCGGGGACGCTACGGCAAAGCCCGGCTGAACATGCCATCCATTTTGTGTTTCTCCTGAAGCGGCCTTGCCAAACAGCGGATGACCTGAAGTAGGCTCGTAGCTCAAATCTTCTTCAGAAAGCACCTCGGGAACCGCATACATTTCGCTCTCATGTATAAAAACGCTCTTGATCTCTGAAACCGCGCTCTTATTCAGGAATCTGTCCTGATCAACTTTATAGAAAACCTCCTTTCCTGTTTTATCCTTTCCCGCCTTTAAAAGTGTCCCTTTGGGTATTTTTGTATGCTGGATGTGTTTTGCAACCTCGCCAATTAAGAACACACTATCGGGAATTACCTTGCCGGGCCTGATACGCAGCACATCCTCATAGAAGTAGTCCAGATGCCGTCCTGTATATGTATTTAAATCGTTTTGAGCATGCGAGAAAAGCTTGAGAAAACTGATAAGAAGCCCGGTATGGGGCTCGTGTTCTGAGTAGTTTTCAACACTTTCATTAAAATAATACTCTGATTGTCTTTTTATCCGGGTAAGAATTCTCTGAAAGTCGTTGCTGATCGCTTTTAAAAAAGGAAGCGCCCGCCGAATTTTTTTAAAGGTAGGGATGCCCGAATCTCGCCGCCCCGGACCATATACATCGATGTTTGCTGAAATACCCTTCACAAAATTTTTCCAAGACAAGCCTGTTCCTTCATTATCATACCAAAACGGGCGGACCGATGCACTTGCCACATCTTCCCACGTTTTCCACTCTCCTTCATAAATCAAAGCCGGCTTTTCTGCTCTTAAAAGCAAAGAGGGTGAAGCCACAGCCCCTTTGTAACAGGCTAAAAGCTCTTTTATCGAAGACGTCATCCCTGATGATAGCTCCCGATGCAAAAACTGGCTCCATTCCATGGTGTCAGGCACCTGGCTGATCCACCGATTCAAACGCAAAAAGATGGAAAAGTTACTTTGAAACAAGCCGAGAAGCGCTGTTTCGGATGTCCTTCTGTCGATAGTTGTTTCAATAACCTGAACGAGATAACTCAACCGATCCCGTTCGTTTTGAAGATCTGTTTGCGATAAAAAAGCGATGAGAAAAGAAATATCTTTCTCGAAAAAGGGCCTCCAATTCCCCTCCGGTTCCTGCTTGAAATTGTAGTATTGCAGGGATTCACTATAATCAAGCACATATTTCATGAGTTCCGGCAACGTACGTTCATCCAACTGGACTTTATCCGGAGCCGGGCGGTTTTTTCTTCGCTGGATCCTGTTTGTCCCGTGATGAATCAGGGGGTTGCTATATCTGCACTTTTGACTCATGATTTAATATCGCTTCCTTCTTCTTTGTAAAATGGAAAAACATGGTTAAACCGGGAGTTAGAGCCTTTTACTTCAAAGGTCAAATGAATAAAAAGCTCTCCTGTAGCCTCTCCTGAGACAAGATCCAGTTTGACCAAGCGTATTCTTGGCTCATGATACAGAATGGCGTCTTCCATGGATTCCCTCAGATGAGTTTTCATTGTTTCATCAAGCGGTTCATACAGAAATTTTCTGAGATCCGATCCATAATCCGGTCGCATAACCCGCTCTCCGGGAATCGTTGAGAATAAAATTTCAAGGCTTTTTTTAATATCCTCCAACCCTTCTGTCATTTCAACCTTGCCCGCTGACCGGGAAAAGACTGGGGGAAACTGCCATCCTTTGCCTATGATTTTATCGCTGTCTGTAATCATGATTTATCGTTATCCAATGTGTACAGTGGGTTCTCCAACAGCAGGCATGGCACCACAACCGGCCATATCTGTAACTCGAAGTGCCGGTTTGTTCTCTATCATAACCGTTACGCTTCCCATCGGGAAAGGAGTGCTTACTGGATGCGGTGTGTTTGCCGGAATCGCACACATATGGGTATCCCCAGCTACTGCTGCGGGTTTACCACCGATGAGCACCGTAGGTGCACCGGGCCCTATGATGTTGCCTCCATGTGTTGTTACATCCAAAACTCTTGCTGCTGAAGCCATATCTAATTTATTTTTACTAGTGAGCCATTAATGTCTGTGATCCCGCTGCTCGACAGAACCGTAGAAGCGCCGCCTTGTGCTTTCATTTCCGCTGATGCATCCAGATCGATATTCATTCCATTCACAACGATATCCCCGGCTGCTTTGAGCGTTAAATTCTTGCTGCTATCAATCTGGATTCCATCCCCATCCATTTTGATGGTATTCTGATGCTGGTCTTTAAGTTCAATTCCCCTCTCCGAATCGGATAATAGCATCACATTACCCGAGGCCGTTTTGATTTGAATCGATTCATCTTCATCGTTGAACAGCAAAGACAAACCGCTTTTGGTTACCACTCCTTTTTTAAAATTGTCATCGCTTGCCGGTATGGGAGAGGGTTTTGTTCCGCTATGAAGAGCTCCCAGCACAATGGCGTCACGGGGATCATCGTTTACAAATCCAACCATTACTTCATCACCGATTTCCGGACGAAATATCACTCCACGCTCGTCTCCGGCATCCGAAAGAAGAAGCCGCGCCCACACCCCTTCGTCCTCCTGATCGATAATGGGAATGGAAACACAGATTCGCTCTTCTCCTTCCGGATCCCCTTCAATGAGCCTCACAACACCCACCTGAAGCCCATGAACCGCCGGGAGCATACCGGAAGCCGGACTTTCGGAAATGTCTTTTTTGCTATGAAACCACTGCGGGGACAATCCAAATTCAATATCCGTCAGCCATTTGCCGGTCGTAACCCGGTGAGAAATGCCGGAAACAAACACATCGCCTTCAAAACGGTCGCCCAAGCCGTGTAACCGAAGGGTATCCCCCGGTTTGACTTTTCCAAAACCCTGGCAGGTTATCGTG
>JASCXY010000091.1 GCA_030012235.1 Balneolaceae bacterium ANBcel3
AATGAAAGTTGTTTCAGGATTTCGTGAAATAAAATCATCTTTGATAAATTATCAAAAAAAGAGCACGTAAGGGAGATAACTTCAATACTTTTTGCTTTTCTAATAATTGAAAACAGATTCTGTGTTTTAACTCGTATTATTTAAAGCAAGGAAAGATAATGGGAGATATTGTTATTATATTTTAATGATAATCGATCCTATTAATGATTGAAGTGAGATGTATCGAGTCCAGTTACAAAATTTTGAAGGCCCTTTAGATTTACTGCTTTTTTTTATAAAAAAAGACGAACTGGATATTTATGATATTCCCATCGCTTACATTACTCAACAGTTTTTAGACTATATCCGTTACCTGGATGAGTTAGATCTTTCTGTTGCTTCGGAGTTTATTTATATGGCAGGAACACTGATGGCAATCAAAGCTCGGATGATGATCCCCGAACCCGAGAAAGAGGACGATGGTGAAGAAGAGGACGATCCGAGGTATGAGCTTGTTCAGGCGTTGCTCGAATATAAACGGTATAAAGAGGTCGCTGCTGATTTGCGTGAGTATGATAAAAAAGCGCGGAGGAGCTACTCCAGAGGTTTTGTGATTCCCGATCAGGTGGAAGCCGAACAAACGGGCGAAGCCTTGAAAGACGTGACGTTAATTGATTTAATGGCGGTGTTCAAAAAGGTAATGAGCACGGTAAAAGACGTTCACTATCATGATATCAAACGTTATGAAACCGATATTGAATCGCAGTCAAAACATGTCAGATCTTATTTGTTCAGTCATGGTAAGTCTTCTTTTAGCAATATATGTAAAGGATTTTCGTCAAAGCTTTATGTCGTTGTAACGTTTTTAGCCATTCTTGAAATGATAAAAGAACAGGAAGTAAAGCTATTCGTGAGTGAAAGCCTTACAGAGTTTTTTATTGAATTGCATACTCCTGATGAATTAGAAAGCATGATTTCTTAAGTCAGGGGTTTTTATACTATGAAAGGTGTTTCTTTGCTATATAGGGTTCTGTTTTTTTTGTTTGTATTCTTTTCTGTCGCAAGAACAGATGCTTGTGGATTACAAAAAACCGGAATAGATAGTCTTGCTTCAAAGCATATAAAGGAGTCTTTTTTTAATAAACACCTTTCGGTACTGGCTGGAGAGGAGCTTCAGGGGCGTGGAACCGGACAAAAGGGATCGGCCTTGGCGGCCACGTATCTTTACGATTTTTATTCCGCTCCGTTTTTTTCTGAAATACCCCATTCACGACTTATAAAACAGCCTTTCGATCTCGACGGGTTGTTTTGGGAGAGTGTAACATACACACTTTCATCAAATAGCCAGGGTGGAGACCGGATTGTTTTTGAAAAACGGCTGGAACCTGGTGGTGCAAAGGCTTTTTATCCGGTCTCAGGCGGATATGAGTTTCAGGAAGGCCCCATCGTTTTTGTGGGTAACTATCACCCGGATAGTACATCGCTTGAGGACTCTGACTTGCTTGAACAGTCATGGATTATGACTTTTTGTGAGATAGCGGATTCTAATTCCGGCGCGGGGATTTTAAGAAGCACTTTAATCAGGGCTTTAACTCAGCGATATATGGCAAATGGAGTGATTTGTATGGATGAAACTCAAGAAGAGTCCTGGTTACAAAACTCGGTTGAAGTCAGCCGGCACATCGCACGCCCCATCTCCATTCGTGAAGACGGTGGCCGGTACAGAAGTATTGAACCCGGAGAAGGAAGTGCCGTCTATGTGCGTCCATCTGTTGCAAAAAAAATACTGAACCTGCAGAAAGAGCATCCATTGGACAGCCTGAAACGTGCAACGCAGGCAGCTTATCCGGAGATTCGGGAAACCGGATTCTGGCTGGAAAGTGATCCGGAACTGGTTGAACGGACTTTTACTGAAAAGAACATCATCTACGTAATTGACGGAGCAGAAAGTCAATACCACGGAGAGTATATTATACTATCTGCACATTATGATCATTTAGGGCTGGGCACGCCGGATGACCATAATACGATTATCTATTTTGGAGCGGATGATAATGCGAGCGGAACCACTGTTGTTATGAATGTAGCAAGCGTTGTTGCCGAAGCTGCAAGAATAGGATCAAGGCCGGATAGAACGATGGTGTTTCTCCATACAGCTGCAGAGGAATGGGGGCTTTTTGGAGCGCGTAATTTTGTTAAAGAAACGCTATTGAACACGGATAAACAGGCGGTAAATATCAATGTGGATATGGTGGGATTCCGTGACTCGAAGTATGAGGAATCAGAAAAAGAATATGTGTATATCATAGGGGCCGGATTGATGTCTACGGCTTTGAAAAAAGCGGTTGAGTATGTAAACAATGCTTACGTGGGTTTAATCCTTGATGAAAAGTATAATACAACCATTGATCCCTATCAGCTTTATCGTAGAAGCGATCAATGGGCTTTTGGAGAACAGGACATCCCATTCGTATTCTTTTTTTCAGGGCTTCATGACTATTATCATACCACCCGTGATACATACGACCGCCTGTCGATCCATTCACTCGTAAGCAGAACAAGGCTGATCACGTTATTGGCATGGAAGTTAGCGCATGTGGATGAATTGCCGGAGTGGGATCTGAATATATTCAGATTGCCGGATACAGAAGATTAGAATGTATGCTTTGGTGCTGTAGGCAAAGATGATAACGTCCAAAATCATCCAGCGTGGACATTAAGCACATACAATGGCCTCCGGAAAAGGTCGCCAACAGCCTGGGTGCTAATGGTTTTTACTAAAAAGAGCCTCAACAAAAGAATTGCGGTCGAATACGTGCAGGTCTTCTATTTTTTCACCAATTCCAATGTATTTTACAGGTACCGATATTTCGTTTGAAATTGCGATAACAATACCGCCCTTTGCGGTTCCGTCAAGTTTAGTCAGTGCCAGACCGGTTACATCTACAACTTCAGAAAAGGCCTTGGCTTGCTGCATGGCATTTTGACCCGTGGATGCATCCAGGACAAGAAGAACTTCATGTGGTGCCTGGTCTACTACTTTGCCCATCACCCGTTTAATTTTTGCGAGCTCATCCATTAATGCTTTTCGGTTGTGCAGCCGGCCGGCCGTATCTACCAGTACAACATCGGCTTCTCTGGACTTGGCAGAGGATACCGTATCAAAGGCTACAGCTGCAGGATCCGCTCCCTGGCCTTGCTGAATGATCGGAACTCCGGCGCGCTCACTCCAGATTTTCAACTGTTCTACAGCCCCTGCCCTGAAGGTGTCACCGGCTCCCAACATAACATTTTTGCCTGCCAGCTTGTAGAGGTGGGCTAACTTTCCAATGGTTGTGGTTTTACCTACACCGTTGACACCGACAACAAGAATGATGTGTGGCTTGTGTGTAAGCTTTGCATCAAATGCGGCCGGCCTCTCTTCGTCATTTTCTTTTAATAACTGAGCTATTTCTTCCTGAAGAATGCCCTGAAGCTCTTTGCTGTTCAGATACTTGTCTTTGGCAACCCGTGCTTCAATACGCCGAATGACCTCAAGCGTTGTTTTTACTCCGACATCCGATGTTATAAGTACTTCTTCAAGATCATCCAGGACTTCATCGTCTACCTTGTCTTTTCCGACAAGCGCCTTGCCCATTTTCTCAAGAAAGCCGCTACGGGTTTTTTCCAATCCGTCGTGCAGCTTTTCTTTTTTACCAAAACCTAATTTATTAAACAAACTCATGGATATATACGATTTACGATCATTAGTTGAAGTCAGCGCCTTTTTTTTGAATCATGAAATATCGGTGTACATATACAGCTAATGAGTAGAATAGCAAGAGAAGGCTTAGATACATCAATACCAGAATGAAACGTTCGCACCCGGGGAAGAAAAAGGCCACAATCCAATAGATAGCAAGAACATTAACGGTGATTTTTCCAGGTAGCGCCGACATGGCGTATTTCCCTCTTTTTTTCTTTATAAGCAATGAACCAATCAGGATCAGCACATCTCTTGATATGAGTATAATAACAAAGAATGCAGGGATGATATCAATGTAAACCGCATATAGAAAAAGTATAATGGCACATACTTTATCGGCCAGAGGATCAACAATTTTACCAAATTCAGTTACCTGATTAAATTTTCTGGCGAAATATCCATCCAGATAATCTGAAATAAATGCGTAAAAAATAAATGCAATAATGATCCAGTTTGCCTCTTCACCACTTAACTGATGCAGGATAAGAATCGGAATAGCTATGAGTGCACGTGACAGAGATATGGCATTGGCAAAAGTTAAAACATCGTTTTTGACAGGGATGATTTTTCCATCAAGGTTGTTTGTTTCTGTCACTGTATTTACTAGTTTCAGGTTCTTGGCAACACAACGATTTTGGTGATATCGTTACAACATGCAGAATTAATACATGTACATTATTAGCGATAGCCACCAAGATAAGGTATTTTGCTTCTAAAAATAGACAATTATACGATGAACGCGAAAGAATCCAAACGGTATTTAGAAGAGAAAAAAATAAATTCAACCCCTGTCTATAAGGGAAACTTGCTTCATGTATACAAAGACAGAGTTGAATTGCCCGATGGAAAGGAATCTGAAAGAGAGTGGATAGATCATCCCGGTGCATCTGCTGTAATTCCGGTATTTGAAACGGGGGAGATTCAATTGGTTCGACAGTTCAGGTATCCGGTTGGCAAGACGTTCTATGAGATACCGGCAGGAAAAATTGACAGGGGAGAAGATCCGCTAGCGGCTGCACAAAGAGAACTGTTGGAAGAAACCGGAATCAGGGGGACTCACTGGGTGTCTTTGGGCATATTTCATCCGGTGATAGGGTATAGTAACGAAGTAATATACCTTTATTTAACCTGGGGAATCGACCAGAATCAGGCCAATGCTGATGCGGATGAATTTGTCACTCCGGTAAAATACCCGTTTCAAAAAGCCGTTGACCTGGTTATGAACGGGGAGTTTACCGATGGAAAAACTATGGCGGGCATTATAAAAGCAGCGAACTGGTGGAAGAAGCAGGGGCCTTTTTCTATTCCTCTGAAACTATAGGCCAGGTCATTTAGTTTTTCAGATATCCTCTTTTTTCAGCAATTTGGCTAATCTTTTCTTTTAACAAATTGCGTCCCCGGTGCAGCCTGGAACGAACGGTTCCGATGGGTACATCCAGCATATTTGCAATTTCTTCATAGGTAAAGTCTTCGACATCACACAGAAGAAGGGGTGTCCGAAAGTCTTCCGGCAGGTTGTCCAGTGCTTTTTTAAAATCATCATCGTACTCGTTTCGATAAAACTGAGCCTGGAGATCGGTGGTGTCGCTTTGCTCGCTTCGGACGGTTTCGTAGTATGTGGCCACCTCGTCATAGTCTACTTTCTGAGGTTGACGAGATGCTTTTCTATAATTATTTATATAAGAGTTTTTTACAATACGATACAGCCATGCCCGTGCATTGGTCCCTTTTTGATAACTGCTAAAGAAACGAAACGCCTTAACGATACTATCCTGTAAAAGATCCTCTGCATCGTTGGGGTCCGTAGTCAGGCGAAGAGCATAATTATACGTAGCATCAAGGTGTGGGATAATTTCGGCATTGAAATCTTCCTGTTTCTTAATGTCTTCTTCCGTCAAATTTGTGCCTATTCTTTCTTCGGATTCATGGTTCATAAAATTCTCCGGTTAATATCACGATTCACCTTGACTTCTCACTTTGTCGAGTAGTCGACAAAGCTCTTGCAATTCATCATCCGTTAGGTTACCAACTATACTGTCCATTTTTTGTTGTAATCCCGTCATTGACTTTAAAAGATCCATCCCTTTTTGAGTTAATGTAATATTTACTTTTCGCCGGTCTGCATGACAGTTTTTTCTGACGACCAGTTCTTCCTTTTTTAACCGATCAACTATTCGGGTTACATCTGAGTTGGCATCCAGCATTTGTTGCCTTATGGTACAGTTACAGGCGGGTTCCGGATGCTGACGGTACAGAATCTGCAAGATGTTATACTGCTGTATCGTAAGATTATAAGCACTCAACATTCGTTGAAGCCTTGAAGCAATATTACTATGAGTGTAAAGAATGTTCGACATCACACGATGTTGCAGGTTTCTGAATCGGGCATTCTTTAGTTCTTCTTCAATTCTCATACCGTTGTCAATACGTTGTTAAGTGTACACAGAAAGTATACACATAAAAAATACGTGTTGCAACAGTATGTGTTAAAACACATACATAAAATTAATCAATGCGCGGATAAGATATAGACTATAAGGATGCGTCTCCTTAAATACCGACGAAGAGCTAACAACTCAGTATTTTACAGTGCATCCGTATGGTTGTGTGGTAGTTGTATTAACACTACGACCATCTAAAAGCAAGTCTAACGCTTCGCTGACATAGTTTCTTGCGGTTTCAACGTCTTCAACGTTCGTAGAAGGCTTGTCGTCAATAGCTCCTATGTATGAAAGAAAGCCAGAGCTATCAATAATGTACATATGGGGGGTTACACGTGCCTGGTACGCTCGTCCGACTTTGCCTTCCGGGTCAAGCAGTACGGCGCGTGGCTTTGCTTTTTTCTCCCTCGTCACGGATTTAGCCTGCTCGGGTGTCAGGTATCCCTGTTCTCCGGGGGCTGATGAAATGATGGAAAACCAAACCACTCCTTTGTCTTTAAATGTCTCCTGAAGCTTTTGCATGTTTCCTGAAGCATAATGTTTGACAACAAACGGACACTCATGATTAAGCCATTCAAGAACAATAATCTTTCCTTCATAGTCAGAAAGAGTATGGCTCTTGCCATTTGCGTCTTTGAGTGTAAAGTCGGGGGCCTTTTTTCCCGGTTCAACAGGACGTCTTTCTAATGCAGAAAGGGAATGTACGGTAAAAGAAAAAAGGAAGAGAAAAACGAGGGAAAACCGAATAGTGTTCATAGCCATGTGTATTTGATTATTGGAAGTATAGTGCTTGATACGAGCCATCTGTGTTCGTATCGGACATTGTTTCAGTCGTTGTAAACGGGAATATCCAGGGTTATGGCAATGTGCTTGGTGTTGTCGTCTTTGCTTGAATACCCTACTAATACTCCTTCCAGGTAACGTATCTCATGGTTTAAGTATCTGGAAGATTGAATTTCCATGTCAATTATCCCATTATCAACATGGACTACCTGCAGTACAGAATGTTCTATAATGCCCGACTCAGAAGAATAAAAATAAAACTCATCCTTGTTACTAAAGTGAGAAAAATCTTTGTCCGGCACAAGGTTGATCTTAAAAAGACGGTTCTCTTTTTTGGCAGAGGCACGTATTCCTGATAAACTTGCCGGAATTTTTTCCAAAGCATTGGATATTTTTGTTTTTCCGGATATAGAATAATCCGGAGAGTCAGAAGCTAATCCGATTTCAATGCTCGCTTCTGTAGATTCTGAAACACAGATATCTTTACAGGCAAGCCATTGTATCTGAGCTTTAAGCACAGGGTTGCTGTCAACAGACGAATTACTATAATCTACCTCCACAGGGATTAACAGGGTTACAGAGTCAGAATAACCGTAAGTAGTGACTCCCTCTTCATCGAACCGGGACGGAAACGGCCAAAGGATATCTTTTGGGGTTAATATCGGATGATCATCCCAACGGATGCTGGTGGCGAGGCCGGAATCTCCGGGGTTTTTCCAATAGATGTGCCAGCCATCCTTGATATTGAGATGCACCCCTATCAGGAAGGATGAATCGGATGAATGTATTTCTGGTGTTTCCGGAAAAAGGGAGACCGTTGCATAGCGTGGACCGCTGTTTTCCATAAAGGAGTTGGAAAAAGCACTTGCGGGCATGCAAAAGGAAACAGCGAAGAGGATATATATCCACAGCAGAGAAAAGTTGCGCATATTATTATTATTATTTCTTTGTATGGAAGAAATACAGAAATAAATAATATAAAAACAATAAGATAAAAGCCAGCCGCTAATTGTCCGGATTATATGCCAGGTTAGGTAATAACCATTTTTCAGCTTTTTTCAGCGGCCAGTTTTTTCGCATTGCGTAGTCGACAACCTGTTCTTTGGTTATTTTTCCAACGGAAAAATAAGCGGCTTCGGGATGTGCAATATAAAAACCGGAAACAGAGGCCGCGGGATACATGGCAAAATGCTCCGTCAGCGTAATGCCGGTATGCTTTTCTACTTTTAACAGCTCAAAAAGCTTTTGCTTTTCGGTGTGTTCCGGATTGGCTGGATAGCCGGGTGCCGGACGGATACCCTGAAAATTTTCTTTGATGATGTCTGTATTTGAGAGTGTTTCATCAGGTGCATATTTCCATAGTTTCCGTCGAACGGTTTCATGCAGCCATTCTGCAGCGGCCTCTGCAAGGCGGTCCGCAAGAGCTTGCAACATGATCGCCTTGTAATCATCGTTCTCTGATTTAAACTGCATCAGCCGTGCCTCTATGCCATGTCCCGCGGTAACGGCAAACGCACCCAAATAATCCTTTAATCCGGTGTCAACTGGAGCAATAAAATCAGAAAGGCACTTATTATATTGCCCGCTTCGTTTCTTCTTCTGCTGACGAAGCATATTAAGCGTCATCAGGGGCTCATTGCGATGGTTGTCTTTATAAATTATGATATCATCTTCTGAACTATTTGCCGGGAAAATTCCGCAAACCGCTTTTGCCTGAAGCCATTTTTCGTTTATAATTTCATCCAGCATTTCCTGTGCTTCACCGTATAACTTTTTTGCTTCAGGACCGGTTGTTTCGTCTTCAAACAAGGCAGGATATTTGCCTTTTAAACCCCAGGAAATGAAAAAAGGAGTCCAGTCGATATACTTTCTGATAACAGAGAGGTCAAGATCTTCGTAAGAGGTTATTCCCGCGTGAAAAGGCTCGTAGACTAAATCTTTACTCCACGTTACTGCGGGTTTGTTTTTTCTCGCCTCTTCCAGGGAAACATACTCTTTTTGTTCGGTTCTGCGGGCATGACGTACACGGATCGTTTCGTATTCCTGGTTTATTTGTTCTACAAAGTTGGCTCGATGCGTATCCGAAAGTAACTGGCTTACTACAGGGACGCTCTTGGATGCATCCAGTACGTGGATGACCGGGGCGTCGTACTCGGGGGATATTTTTACAGCCGTATGTATTCTGGATGTAGTTGCTCCTCCGATCAAAAGAGGAATGGACAAAGAACGGTTTTGCATTTCTTTTGCAAGATGCACCATTTCATCCAGAGAGGGGGTAATCAAACCACTGACTCCGATGACATCCACCTTATGCTCTATCGCTGATTCTATTATGCGCTGAGCCGGAACCATGACCCCTAAATCAATAACTTCATAGTTGTTACAAGCCAGAACCACTCCTACGATATTCTTGCCAATATCGTGGACATCGCCTTTTACGGTTGCAAGCAGAAGCTTTCCTTTTGGCCGGTGATCCCGGGCTTTCTTTTTCTCTTCCTCAATGTGAGGAATTAAATAAGAGACGGCCTTCTTCATTACCCGTGCACTTTTGACGA
This sequence comes from Balneolaceae bacterium ANBcel3, assembly GCA_030012235.1. Lineage (GTDB taxonomy): Bacteria > Bacteroidota > Rhodothermia > Balneolales > Natronogracilivirgulaceae > JASCXY01. The sequence continues at coordinate 9,504 of JASCXY010000091.1, forward strand.
CTTGGGGTAAAAACATTTTCCCCTCGCCAAAAAGATCGCCAACAATGTTCATTCCATCCATCAGCGGGCCTTCGATGACATCCAGCGCTTGTTTGGACGCAATGCGTGCTTCTTCGGTATCTTCTTCAATATGTGAAATAATACCCTTGAGCAACGCATGTTCAAGACGTTTTTTTACCGGCAGGGATCGCCATTCATCCTGCTTTTTCTCAATTTCGGCGGTGGAATGGGATATGGTTTCCGCAAAGGATACAAGCCGCTCAGTTGCATCGTTTCTGCGATTAAGCAAGGCATCTTCCACCCGTTCGAGCAGATCCGCAGGGACTTCCTCATAAACTTCTAATTGAGAGGCGTTTACAATTCCCATATCCAAACCGGCCCGGATAGCATGATATAAAAAGGCCGCATGCATCGCTTCTCTTACCGGATTGTTGCCACGGAAAGAAAAAGAAATATTGCTGATACCTCCGCTTACTTTGGCATATGGTAAATTCTTCTTTATCCATTCTGTTGCTCGAATAAAGTCGAGGGCATAGTTATTATGCTCTTCAATCCCGGTTGCGATGGTAAGTACATTTGGGTCAAAAATAATATCCTGGGGTGGAAAGCCTATACGATCGACCAAGAGACGATACGCTCGTTCGCATATTTCAATCCGGCGTTCGTATGAATCGGCCTGTCCTTGTTCGTCGAAAGCCATGACGACGATTGCAGCACCAAATGCCATGGCCTCTTTTGCCTGTTCAAGAAAAGCATCTTCACCTTCTTTAAGGCTTAGAGAATTGATAATTGACTTCCCCTGAAGACACTTAAGTCCGGCCAGTATTACCGACCATTTCGACGAGTCAATCATTACCGGAACACGGGCGATTTCAGGCTCGGAAACCGTAAGCTTTAAAAAGTGATCCATGGCTTTTTCGGAATCCAACATTCCCTCATCCATGTTCACATCGATAACCTGTGCTCCATTTTCAATTTGTTCCCTGGCAACGGCCAGCGCCTCTTCGTAATTTTCTTCGCGTATGAGTCGGGCAAACTTTCTGGAACCTGTAACATTTGTGCGTTCCCCGATATTAATGAAGTTGGCTTCCCGGGTAAATGTAAGAGGTTCCAGACCGCTTAAAGACAAA
>JASCXY010000092.1 GCA_030012235.1 Balneolaceae bacterium ANBcel3
TGATCGCTCAAAGTCCCGCATATAAAAGGCACGCTGTGCTTCAACAAAGATTCGGATCGCCTTCCGCCCGCGTTCTGCAATAATGGTTTCAATTTCTTCCTGTTCATCTTCTATTTCTTCCGGCTCTGCTTCTTCAATCCGGGGAGATACAAGCGTAAAGTTCATATCTTCAAGAAAGTCTCCCTCAGCCAAAGCGCGGACTTCAAATCTTCGCACGGCAGGATCCGAGACCATTCCAAGAAAGTTTTGCTGGGTGCTATCCACCCAGGCTTCATAATACCCCGGAGGAATTTCCATGGCATAATAGGATCCATCCGAAAAGGTTCGGATCGTTTCTTCGTGATCTCCGTCCATCTGACGCAGCATCACACGAACCCCGCCAAGTCCCTGGACTGTTCCGGCTCGCTGCTGCATGACCATTCCATCAAGAACCCCGCTCATATAAAACGGAATATCCATCGGCTTAAAGCGATTGGGGTCAGCTACAAATGAAAACTCCCGGACTACCGGAACCAATAACGGATTAGGAATAGCGGCTACATTGACTTCCATATTGTCCTGGTAATACTGTTGTAACTGAGTTACGCGGACAATTCCGTCACCGTGAAGCCGGATATTACCCGACCGGTTAAGCCGAAGAGCAGTTACTTGAATCAACTCATCGCCCTCATCAAACATACCGCTGTTGTTACGGTCAACAAACATGCGGACAGAGGCGGCAGATCTTCCGACTTGTTGCCGGTTATCCAGAATTACTCTATTGTGGTAATCGTCAAATCCGACCGAGCCTCTGAAACTTTGCCGGAAGGTACCGGAATTTCTGGAATAACGCGCGGTTGAAGTCGACCTCGTCCGGTTGAAATCAAAGGTCAGGGCTCCTTCGATGATATTAAAACCACCGATAAAATTGTGTCCCCAGGATGCTCTAAGACGCCCCGATCCCAAAAAGCTCCGTGACAGCTGAATATCTACACGCTCCATCTGATCAAGCCGTAAGCTGTAATCGGCCTGTCCGCGCAGATGTATTCCCCTCAATGCACGTGGCAAGGATCTTCGGCGTGGAATGGTATAAGACGCTGCCGATGTCAATCGGCCGTCCGATGAAATAAATTCACTTCCTGCAAACCGGTACGTATCCCGATATCCTCCTCTGAGGGTAAGGCGGTTAATACGAAATCCCACATCTCCACGAACACGGTTGGTACTGTTGGATCCAAACTCCTGCCGGTCAGCGCTGATCCGGAAATTCACCGGAAAGTTACCGATCTGAACCGGGACAAAAAGATTTCCACGTATTTCATAATCGTTTCGACCCAGGTTGTAGATGCCGTCACCGGCAACAAAATAGGTATAATTCAGGTCCCAGCTTATTGAATTCGGGTAAATGACACTGGTGGACAAACGGTAGTAGGCTTCCGGAGCCAAATCCACATTCACGAGATACTGCTCAAAGATCCGGGCAGAAAGTCCCCCGTAGAAAAAGGGAAGATAGTCATGCTCTTCACTAAGGTATTCTGCACCCACTCTTGCAGTAACCCGGTTACTGATTCCATAGGCGGCATCCAGAGACATAATTTCGGAATAGTCATCCATGCCGGTAATCGGGTTGTCCATGCGTCCACCGCTCAGGTGATAATTGAACTCTCCCGGAGGCAGAAAGGTAAACGGGATTTGAATTCTTCGGTCTTCTTCCCGCACACGTCCATCCGGTTCATAAACCATGATACGAACCTGGCTGCTTCCGTAGGTAAGGGGAATATTAAACTGATAATTCCCCAATTCATCCACGACCTGATAATCCACCAGGCGATTGTTCAGATAGAGTTCCACTTCTGATTCTGCGGGAGCTGTTCCCCGGAAAATGTATTCGTCCAGCAAGCGTCTTGGCTCTATAGGCTGATTGGTGAGATGAATACCAGTAAACGATCTGCTCTGAGGCCCCTCGGTTCGATGTTGACCGATATACACCTGGCTTAACGCCGGCTGGTCAAAAAACACATAGCGCCAGCGAAGGCCACTGGTCGTAAAGTTGGATGTCGCCTCCGACCAGTTGGCAAACATATTACCCTGGAGATCGCCTCCAAGAACTTCCATTCCCACTGCGCCGCTGAACGTGTAGGTATTCATCTGATCGGAAAAGTTTCCGGTCAGAGAATAATCAAAAAAACCGCCGCCCAAAACACGTTGCTTTCGTTCATATTCCAGGGGGTGTAATTGCAGCATGCGAACACCAAGGTCGGCTCTGGCCCGGTGCTGCTGTCGATCGAGGCGCTGTTCCACCGGCATGGATTCTGCAGACTCCATACGAAGGACTAACCCGCTCATATCGATCATGAAGTCCATACCAAAAACCGAGCGAAAGATTTCAGGTTTCAGATAAAAATCGAGTTCATCCAGCAGAAAATCTTCGCTCTGTAATTCAAACGTGACCTCTTCAAAGGTCAGCTTCTGGTTCCTGAAGTCCATCAGGTATTCACGTCCGGGCTCAATGAAATGACCTGAAACACGCAGTTGTTGTGCATCAACCCTGTAGACAATACCGAGAAATTCAAATAATTCAGTTACCGGTAGGTAGATTTGTCCTTCTTCAAACATGGCAATGACGACCACATCCCCGACACCACGATATCTGAAAGAAAAAAAGACTTCGTCCCGTTCCTGAAAAGCCGCACTATTTGCCCGGGCATTGTTTTGAGGAAAGCCGGAAAAAATAACAAGTACAAAGAAGTATAAAAAAAAGGCAGGTAAAAGCCTTAAAAGACACTTTTTTATAAAGGCGATAGCACCGTGCATGCGCTTTTAAGTATTACAATTTTAGACCGGAACAGAACACCTCTAATAAAACCTGATACCTGAACATCTGCGCTTTTTTTCCGGCAACTATAAAATTGTAAAATCGCGTTTTTTTTAAAAAAAAGCACACTTCATTGCGTTAGATTATCTTAACAGAATCAATTATTTAACGGGGCAATGAACTCAGAGGGGCAAAAATTAATCAAAAACATACTGGTTCTCACCCATACTGGTAGTAAAAACCTGAATACAGGCACTTAGATGAACGGGTAGGCTGATCGATTAAGGCAGGGTAAACGACGTGGACCCTGAAACCGTTTCAGCACGAACGATGTCACTGGAAGAGATATCCGGCCGCTGGCTTTCAAACCGTACTTCTGCGGAATAACTCCCCGGTTCAAGCTGGTCGGCATTAACTTCCAGTCTTCGAACGGCATCCAGATACACCGTAGTTGAGCGTCGCTCTTCATGGACAACCGATCCATTGGCATCTCTGATCGTCAGGAACATCGATCCCAAAAAAGGAGCATTTCCCGTTCGTTCCACCGGAGCCTTAACCACAAGCATATCGTCTTCTTTTTCTACCGAAAGGTCATTAACAAAACGAACACCTGTAGTTGTAGATCCTTTTTTATAGAAACCGGCGGTTACTTGTTCAAACCTGAAAACAATCTGTGCCTGAACCCCTTCGGCAACTTCGGCATCCACGTCCGGTACCACCGGATTTGAAGTGGTTTTAATACGTGTCCAGTACATGCCATCGGGGATATCTCCCGGAGGACGTACCGTAAGGCGCACTGTCTGTCTTTGTCCGGGTTCAAGAGTGAAGTTTCTGGGAAAGCCTCGAACCCAGTCGGCCATGGAATACCTTGATTCGGCATCAGGATCATCATAGTTCATGAACGCATTTCCCTCCTCATCGGTAGCGGGATACCCAAACTCAAACGTGAGGGCTACTTCCTGCGACTGATTGGAACCATTGATGACCAAAAACGTCCCGAACCGGGATTGTTCATCAATAAAAAGAGCGGTTGGAGCGATGGTAACCTGAGCAGCTACAGAGCCTGAAAAATAAGCAAAAAGCCCAACGGCGATGATAATAGTACGTTTAACTGATCTGAGCATCAGAATATGATTTTAGCTGGTTTGATGATTATGCAACAGCAACTATATAGTAAGGAAAAGTAACCGTAATTCCCATATGCCCGTTATTCGTTATTATGAACGCTTCCTGAGTAACAGGCTACATCTTCATTTCATTCAATTTAATGCTTTTTTTGGGAAAGACAATCGTTTGAAGCTAAGTAGAGATATAACGATCAGATAAATAAAATAAGTATGACAGGCTCTATCAGGTACCCGGAAGAAAGGTAATAACGGTTTAAATATCCAGCTCTACACTAATAGATATTTCACCCTGATACTGCCCGGTTTCCTGTTCTGCCGGATTAGAGTCTATGGAACCGCCAATAATGATCAATAAATTTCCGTCATCGTTTAAGGCATGCGTCTCGGACAAAACCAGTTCGTCACCGGTGGACGCGGACAGATCGGTGTTTTTTGCATACAACAAAGAAACGGTAAGTGTTTCAGACTGATTCCCGGTTTCTTGTCCGGTCATGACCATCGTTTCCGGAGCATTGATGGTTACTTCCGGATTGCCTGCAAGGCCGCTTACCACCTGAACACGCCCCAGGAAGGCATCCACCTGGAGCGCGTGGGTCTCTCCGGTAACCGGAGACATCGTCACGGGACTGGCGCCGGCTGGAAAAGATCCAAAATTCAGATTCTGCAAACGCTCTACCTCAAGCGGAGCTACGAGTGTAGCTCTGGCCGTCACTTCGGTCTGTGCCTGCTGCGCCGATACGGGGAAAATACATAAAAAAAGCATCATGGCTGAATAGAGCCATAATGCTTTTAAATTTCTTGGGCATCGTTTTCTTATTAACATGTTTACCCCGGTATACTACAGAGAGTTAATGATATTCCGCGGTAAGGGTCACCTGACCTGTATAGTCACCCGCTTCCTGATTCTCATCAACGACAAGGGTTCCACCGATGAACACGAACGTTTTTCCTGTACTGCTCAACGCAAAAACGGTTCCGGTTGCATTTAATGTGGTTTGTCCATGCATTAGAGCCTCACTATGTGTCGCATGCGCATTCGTCTCGAAGTTCATTTGAGCACTTCCGGGACCTTCCATGGTTACGTTTGCATTGTACGAATACTCTACATCCGCATCGGCAATACCGGTTACTTCAAAACGTCCAAGCTGACCGTCCGGATATTCATCTTCGTCATTCGAATCCATAAAAATGGTGGTCCCTGGCATGACTTGTCCAATAACGACATCCTGGTTTACCTCAATATTCAAAAGACTCATTACAGTTGCCGTGACGTCAGCGGTTGCATCAGCGCTTTGCGCCTGTACCGTTGCGGCAGAAAGCGCGGTTATACTGCAAATAGCTACAATAGATAGTATGCGTTTCATTGTTTTCTTTTTTTGTGTGTTAAAAATAATAACCCCGATCCCTTTCAGCCGGACGTTCTTTAATATGCTATGCCACCGGCCTGTTTATTCAGGAAAATGAACCAAGAAAAAAATTCATGAATTCGATTTTCTGTACATCAAAAAAACTGGTTCTAAAAAAGAGCCTTTCACGCCCGGAGGAATGAAAGGCTGGGATTTAGCAAACGGATTGCAACTTAATTAATATCGACTGTGATATTGAATTCACCACTATATGAGCCTCCTGCTGTTGCTGGAATTTCTCCGCCACCTGGTGCTTCAAGTGTACCGCCAACCCAAAGAAAATAATTGTTGTCTTGAAGAGTAACAGTATAACCTCCCTGTACTATCTGGGTGGATGAACTTTGGTCTGTTTCATCTTGAGCACCAAAGATAACCGGTGTGTACAGCAGATCAGAAGCTGACGGTCCCAAAGACGAATTAAGGGTTAAATTTTCGTCATGAGCGATGGTTATTTCGATATTTGGTCCGGTCATTTGAAGTAATGCGAGTGTTGCAGCAGGCCCAACATCTATACTTGATCCTAAATCTTGTGGTTCAAGATTAGGGGAGCTGCCCGGAATCACCTCATCAAAGTCCACCACTCCATCATCTCCGCCAAACTCAGTGAAGTCAAAGGTCGTAAGAACGTTAGCTGATACACTGACATCTGAAGTTTGCTGAGCTTGTGTAGTTCCTACTGCAAAAGCAACAAAAAGAACGGCTAAAGTTAAAATTCGAGATTTCATAATTTAATTCTCCTTTTTTTGAGAGGCTTGTTTCAAAACCTGATAGCGATTGTAATCAAACCTGATTGTTATACGTTGGATATTTGCTTCATTCATTTGTTTCAACAGAAAATTACTCACACGAATTCCCGGTTCCTAATTATTATTTGTTAATGGTTTAGGCCACTCCTGCATAGAAAACACTCGTTTTATTAAAAAAATCTAATCATCGCAAAAACCCTCTCTAAAAAAAAAGAATTATACTATTGGTATTAAAAATGCTTAACACAAAAGCGCCGTAGTATTAAAAAACAGGGGGATTCTTTAAGAAAACCACCTTTACCCATTAGGTGAAATTAATCCATCTTTTTTGTTTTTTTTCGAAAAAGCCACCTTATCCGGAAGAAATATCCCTGTGAGATAGTTACGTAGCTAACTTATTAGCAAAGAATTGGCTTCATCATATGTACAAAAGGCGGTTTTATCAACCTGATTCGCTTCTCTTTCGGGTTTATATATATAGTATTACACCCACATTTTTTGCGCCCGCCGGTTGATAGATAAGAGGAGCCCGTTGTTAATCGAATTCTACCGACATAAATACGTTTGCAGAATAGTTACCGGGAGGAATGTCTCCAATATCAATTTCACCGAAGACATAGACGTAGGCAGACGCTGAGGGCACCGGCTGGCCGGGGGGAGAATCCGGGGCATCGGCCAATATGGGAAACCGGAACGATGGTGGCATGGACATCGCTTCAAAAGCCTGATTTTCACCCCTGTTGATATAAGCGGTTTCAAGTGATACCGGTATCTGAAACTCCGCTCCTTCCTCATCTTCAATGGTCAGGTAATCCGGCAGATCCAATGCCAGGGTAACAACGAGGTTTCGCGGGCCCGAAATCCGGTACACTCCCATATCCATATCACCCAAAGGAATGCGAACCACTCCGGCATTGGCAACCACTTCTCCAAAATAGAGCGACCGAAGCTCTTCTACGATTAACTCGGACTCAATATCAAAGCTAAGGCGGATAAACTGGCCATGAGAGACACTGGGCAACAGCATAAAAACGGAGAGGATCCAACCAGCGAATACCCCTTTAATGATGCGGGCAGAGGGAGTGAAAAATTGATGTTTAAATGTCATAGCTCACTTCGATCAATACTTCGGCTTCGTATTCACCTGTAATCAGCCCGGAGGGCAAGGTGATGTCGCCATATAAAATGATATAGGCCGTTTCTCTTGGCGGCACATAGCCGGAATGAGGCGGTGTAGGTGGAGGCCTGGGCGGGCCGGAGGGGCGGCGAAACACCGCAAACCGGGCACTGTGTCCCGGAAAAGCCATTCGGTCTGCCGGCGAGGTGTTCCCGGAACCCCGGTTGGCGTAGGCACCATATAGCGAGAATGGAATTCTTCTCTCATCGTCGTTGGTGACATTACCATCAAGGTAGAGAAATTGCGGAGCATCCAGGTGTACATACACATCCAGATAGCGAACCGCCTCTACGGCCACAATAACCACATCCTCGCTGTTCATTTCAATGTTGACCAGTCCCTGGCCCAGAAAGACAATCCCGAAATCGAGTTGTTCGTATCCCCCCAAAGGAGCCAGGGTAACCGCATAATTTTCATCGTCCGGTACAAATCCGCCAAAGTTCACCTGGCCATGCACTCGGAGCGGAAAGATCATCACCAGGGTCCAAAGAAGCACAAAGCACCATACAGGATACGTTTGATTGATTTTATCTTCTGTTCTTTCCGCCATGCTTGTCATCCTGAATTATGTTCAATTAACGAAAACTCTTTATAAATATTCAATTTCAATCGTAAACTCCCCATCATAAGAGCCTTCTACCGCACCACTAATGTCCGCCGTTCCGCCTACCCAGAAAAAGAACTCACCGTCATCATTCAACTGAAAGTCCCTGTTATCCAAATCCAACAACTCCGAAGAAGGTTGATCATTGGTATCGTTTCCGGAAACCGCATACATAAACAAAAGCTGCTCTTGTCCACCGGTTCGGCTTAATTCTCTTTCCCGTAAAAAACTGATTCTGACTTCGGCGTTCGGACGTCCTTCCGCCCGTAACTTCCCTGCCTGAAAATCATTTTGCGGATCAATCTGAAGGGTTCCGGCACTGGCCACCTGTTGATCAAGCAGCAAATCCCTGATCGTAACTACGGTAACATCTGTTGTCAATACCGATGCGGATACGGCTATATTAAAAAAACCGTTATCATTATCGTTGTTTAAAGCATTGTTTTGAGCCTGAACCCCTGCACTACCCAGTAGTAAAAGCAGTACCAAAAGTAGAATGAAACGTTTGTACATAGGAAGTAAAGAAAAACTAAATGGTTGGATAACTCTTTTAAAAATACAGTTTTTTTCTGTTGATGCCCTATACAATTGGCATACAGCGCATAAACTATAGAATTATATGAACATGGGCTTATTTTACCAGCATCATTTTTCTGTGTAGAATACGATCTCCGGCCTGAAGCCTGTAAATATAGGTGCCGCTGGAAAGATGCCCGGCATCCCAGTGGATTTCATGCTGTCCCCCGGAATATATGTTATCGGCGGGCATAGCAACCCGGCGTCCAAGGACATCATAAACCGAAAGGGTGACGTGTTGATCTTCCGGCAGGGCAAACCGAATGGTTGTCGCCGGATTAAACGGATTCGGATAATTTTGATGCAATTCAACCTCTGCCGGCACATATTCTCCCATGCGCGGAGAAAGTTCACGTTGCACTAAACGCACAATAAAGCGCGTATCGGTTCCGGATGACCTTTTATTGATCATCAACGGATTTCCGGGTTGGTTTACCTGAAGTACCGGATCCTCTATTCGTCCGCGTTCGGATACTTTGCCGACGGTTTGCGAAGCGATCTGATTAAAATAGGGGGTTGTAGCAGAGGAAAGTTCAAACTCATAAGAACGCTTTGAGCGCATATCCACCGTCTGGCCGGTTTTCGTATCTTCAAGAAGTACTGCATAATGTTCAGAGACTTCATGAGGCATTTCCCACGTAAGGGTTACACGCCCTTGCATTCCCATGCCGTGAACGGCTCCGTACACCTCAAGCGGTACCCGGAGTTCCTTTTCCGGCCAGGACGGAAGATGGTTAATGGCCAAAGGCATCCGGTCGTCCCGAAGCGAAAATATGGTGAGATAGGAATCCGACAATGGTACCAGCCGATAGGCATCGTATGCGTCTTTTCCGGTTTGCCCTTCTTCAGAAAACATCATTCGGGCTTCTCCATACATACCCGAGCTCGTATGCTCTGCCCGCAGAAACAATTCCGCCGGAGATTCACCGTGACCCGAAACGATTTTCCCGCGAAACTCGCCCTGATCAACCGTCCGTGCCGCCGGTGACACCTGAAGCTCGGCTCCGGACTCTTCCGCTTTTACCCAAAAAGCCTGAAACGGAGCAATTTTTCCACTTCCCAAGGACCCGGTAACCCCGTTCCATTCCAGATATGCTCCACTTCCGCCACCCGCCAAAGGATCCCACACATAGATGGTTTGATGTATATCGGTTCGAACCCAGTTAGCTGCATCATCCCAGTCAATGGCCGCCCCATACGGGTTGCCTGTCAGGTTCCATCCCTCATCGTCGGTATAAATCTGACGTGCGGTATAGGAAATATCAAAATCAACATTCGAAGTCACAGAGGGTTCGCTTCCACTTATAGAGAGGGTGAATGGAAGCTCATCCGCACGGGCCGGAACCGATCCCGGGCCGGAAGCCCCGTCAAACACATAGATAAAGTACCCCTTTCCGGTCTCCACCGACTCCGACAACGAAGAAATACTGTACCAGTTCATATTCGTCGTAACCGTATCACCCACTGTATCCTCTGTAAAGTACAGGATGTTGGGCTGTTCATCCGGGTAATCGGCACCCGAAAATCCCTGGCTGATAAATCCTCCGTTGTCCCCGGTTAGAAAATCAGCAAAATTCGTATTCACCGGCGAAGACATGATCCTCCATCCTTTTCCACCGGTAATATCCCTGAGGTATACCAATGATCCGCCGGAAACGGTTCTTGTATCCGCAATAAGGCTGGTTCCGGAAGAGACGCGGAAGATCCCGTCGGCTAAATTAAGAGTACCATTTACCTGAAGGCCCGAAGTGAGAGTTACCGCCTGTGCGTTATCAATAGTGAGATTCTGTACGGCTCCGGGAAGGCCATCTCCGGTTTGCTGTGAAGCAGATCCAATGTAGGCATAGGATGCCTGTGTGCTGAAAGAACGCCCGCTGGTTTGAATATTTCCTGAGTTAGCATTCGAGGTAATGCCTTCCGGCGCTCCCATCCGCAAGAGGGCTCCATCCAGAACCTCTAAGTTACCTGCACCCTCAATCACAAATTGGTCGACGGTAAGTTCACCACCTGAAAGTACACGCAGTGTTCCTGTAGAATTCACCAACACATAATCTAGCATATCGAACGAGATCGCCGTTGAAATATCGATCACATGATTCTCCCCTATCTCGACCATGTCTCCGCTTAGTTCGGGGATTCGGGAA
>JASCXY010000093.1 GCA_030012235.1 Balneolaceae bacterium ANBcel3
CTGGGGGCCTATCGCTTTAAAATTGATCCGGGCACCTTCTTTCAAACCAATACCAGACAGGCCGAAACTCTTTACCAAACCGTTTTTGAGGCCATTGACTTCAAGCCCGGCCAAACGATCTATGACCTGTATTGTGGAGTGGGAACCTTATCGCTCTATGTGAGTGAAAAAGCCGAAAAAGTAATCGGAATTGAGCTTAATCCATCTGCTATTGAAAAAGCCAAAGAAAATGCAGCCCTCAACCAGGTCGACCATGTCTTGTTTGAACAAGGCGATATGAAGGATATATTCAACGATGATCTGCTTGAAAGATATGGAAACCCGGATGTGGTCATCACCGACCCTCCGCGGGCAGGCATGCACGAAGATGTCGTCCGCCAATTGAAAAAAGTCCAGCCCGAAACCATCGTTTATGTAAGTTGTAACAGTGCAACCCAGGCCAGGGACATCGCCCTTATGTCTGATATGTACGCTATCCGAAGCATCCGGCCGGTGGATATGTTTCCAAGAACCTACCATATTGAATCGGTAGCTGTATTGCAGAAAAAGTGATAACCCGGCTTTTATGAGGTTTTTAAGAGCGGTGTTTGGAACCAACCCGGTCATTTTTATTTCTTTCGACATCAATTGATATGAAAATTACGATTATCGGAGCTGGTATTGGGGGGCTTGCTTCTGCGGCACTGCTTGCTTCCAGGGGCCATACCGTCGACCTGTTTGAACAAAACGCTTTCATTGGTGGAAAAGCCACCGAAAAAAGGATTGACGGTTTTAGATTTGACACCGGGCCCAGTGTTTTTACCATGCCATTTATACTGGATCAGGTATTTGAACAATGTGGAGAAAAAACCAGTGAATACCTCCGGATAACAAAAACAGATCCCATCTGCCGGTATTTTTTTTCGGATGGTGTCCTTTTTGATCACACGCATGATGATGCTCGAAATAAAGACGCACTCCTTCGCATTGCACCGGAGGATATAGAAGCCTGGGATCAATTCGCCGCATATACCAAAAAGTTATACGATAAAACCACCGAATCTTTTTTATTCAATCCTTTATACTCGATTCAGGACATTCCGTTTAAGCACCTTCACAAGGCTTTGAGTATTGATATCTTTTCCACCGTATCTCAAAGAGTAGACTCCATCTTTTCCTCAAGCCGCTTGCGCCAGTTGTTCAAACGATACACGACGTATAACGGTTCTTCACCCTACCAGGCCCCGGCTACCTTTAATGTCATAGCCCATGTAGAACAACAACTTGGCGGATATTACATTAAAGGCGGAATGTATCAGATTGTACAAGCACTTTCCAGGCTTGCTGAAAAACAGGGAGCCCGCATTCATACCGGAGTCCGCGTTGAACGAATTAACGTCAGCGATGGCAACGTTACAGGTACACAGATCAATGGGGCACGATTCGATGCGGATGTTGTTGTGGCCAACAGCGATGCCATTCTCACCTATCTGAACTTGCTTCCGGAAAACACCCTTTCATCCGGAAAAAGGAAACGTTTAGCCCGTATTGAACCCTCCTGTTCGGGGTTTGTGATTCTGCTGGGAATAACGCGTACATACGAGGCGCTCAGGCACCACACCATCTTCTTTTCTGATCAGTACCAACAGGAGTTTGACTCCATCTTTTTGCACAAAGAGCTTCCTGCAAACCCAACCATCTACATTGCCAATACATCTTCTTCCACCCCGGATGATGCGCCTGAAGGGGGTTCAAATCTATTTATTTTAGTCAACGCTCCATACACCCATAAACAGAACTGGAATGAATTGAAAGAAACGTACACCGAACATATTCTAATGACACTTGAGTCCCGCGGTCTGTCCGGCCTTCGTGATTCTGTTGCTGTCTGCGAAGTCATCACTCCAGGTGATTTTGAACGGATACACGGCTCCAACCGGGGCAGCATTTACGGAACCAGTTCAAACTCACTTTTATCCGCCTTTTTGAGGCCCAAAAATGCCGATCGCACTATCAAGAACCTGTTTTTTTGCGGAGGCGGTACTCATCCCGGGGGAGGCATACCCCTGGTATTACAATCGGCGCTAAATGTGGATACCCTCATTGGACGTGCATCCAAAACGTAGTATCGCAGCTCATTCTGATTCTTTTATCTCAGGCTTCTTCTGCCGAGATTTATCACTTCGGCATCTTTTACTTTTCCCTGATCGAGATTAAAACGAACCATGGTTCGAAACTCCTGAAATCCCTGAATACCGGCTGCACCCGGATTCATATAAATCATGTTGTTTAACTCCTTGTCTCTCGCAATCTTGAGCACATGGGTATGGCCACAAATAAAAAGGTCCGGAGGATTGGCTTCCATCTCTTTTAGCAGGGGCAAAGCATACCGGCCCGGATTTCCACCAATATGGGTCATCCAGACATCTACACCTTCCTTGACAAAACGTTGATTTAGAGGGTACTCCAGGCGGATATCTCTGCCGTCAATGTTCCCGTACACCCCGGTAACCGGAGCAATACGTTCCAGTTCCCTGGCAATAGCAATCGTCCCAAAATCACCGGCATGCCATATTTCATCAACCCCGGAAAAAAACTCCGGTATTTGTGGGTCTAAAAAATGATGAGTATCCGATATAAGCCCTATTTTAATCATGGGAAGGATTTTCTATCATAGGGTCTTCAAATTTGTTATTCTGTCATTATACGGCTTAAAGAATAGCAGAAAAAGTAAAATTCTGTCAAACTTATGTAAAACGCACTATGCCCAGAGTTAGTATCATTATTGTCAGCTGGAATGCGCTCAATCACTTAAAAACATTTCTTCCATCGGTATGGAACCACTCTCATTCTCTTGCTGAAATCATCATAGCGGATAACGATTCAAGCGACGACAGCAATGCCTGGGTCCGAGCACATTTTCCTGAAGTGCGCATTGCAGAACTGGATCAGAATTACGGGTATTGCGGCGGAAATAATCGAGCGGCACTCCAGGCAAACGGAGAATACCTTCTCTTTTTAAATAACGACGTTGAAGTAAGCTCCGGCTGGCTGGAGCCACTGATTCGCATGATGGATGAACACCCCGATGTGGGTGCTATACAACCCAAAATCCGGAGTGTTGAACAACCCGCTTCTTTTGAGTATGCCGGTGCCGCCGGCGGACTTCTGGATCGACATGGCTATCCCTATTGTCTGGGTAGAATTTTTGATCATGTAGAAGAAGACAAAGGGCAATATGATACCGTCCGGCCAATCAGCTGGGCCAGCGGGGCGGCAATAATGACCAGAAAAACACTTTTCTCAGAACTCGGTGGTTTTGACGAGTCCTTTGTTTTTCACATGGAAGAAATAGACTATTGCTGGAGACTGAGACAGCGTGATTACAAAATTATGAACTGCCCGTCATCGGTCGTATACCATCTTGGCGGCGGATCCCTTCCATCGGACTCTCCAAGAAAAAGATATTACAACTTCCGGAATAACCTGAAAATGTTATTTAAAAACCTGCCAAGAAAAAAGCTATTCACCATCCTGCCCGTCCGGCTTTTATTAGACATGATCGCAACGTTTCAGACGATTCTGCGTTTAGAATGGAGGATGGCTTTTGAAATGATTCGTGCCCGGTGGCATTTTTATGCTTCAATACCAGACCTTATCGCTTACAGAAAATCACTTTCAATAAATAACATCGAACCCTCACCTTATGTGCTGCGTCCTTACTCTATCCTGTGGCATTATTTTATAAAGAAAAAGAAAACCTTCGGTGATTTACCGGAAAGTGGATTTTAAACATCGTTCTGCATAATTTCTTTTGCCTTTTAAACGTCTCAATACTCCCTGGTTTTCCAACTGTCCTATGATTCTTTCATCCCTTTTTCATACCCTCATTTCCAAACCCGGCTCGTACCTGCGGAGAAACAGGGTCCTTTTTATATGGGTACTCTTGTTGCTGGTTGCATCCTGTTCGACGACGGAGCCACTGAAAGACGAAGAGATGGAAGAACATCTCAGAGAAAAACTGGAAGAATTTGCAGACCTATCTGATGAACTGGAAGAAATGGCTCAGTTTGAAGAAGAATTCGATGAGGAGCTGGCCAGAGCGCTTACACAAAGAGCCGAAGAAATCATGGAAGAGCTACCGGAGTTATCCATTGACCTGCAGCATTATCGAAGTCGGTTCAGAGATCAGCACCATCTGGCCTACAATTACATACCCGACTCTTTACTTGAACAGCCCGCTGAAGAGTCCCGGCATCAACGACCGGACAACCGGGGTTTTAGAATACAGCTGATTTCCACAAGAGATGCCCGTTACGCCGATGAAATGCGGGCTGACTTTCAGGAGTGGATCCGTGCGGTTACTTCACCTCCTCATGCTCACGCCTATATTGAGTTTCAACAACCGTTCTACCGGGTTCAAATAGGTGACTTCAGAGATCGGGAAGCCGCTCTTGATTTCACGGATTTTATACGTCTTCGTTATCCTGATGCCTGGGTGGTACACAGCCAGATCCATCCGGGTAGAGTAATGGACTAATCTCCTCTATCCCTGTAAGATTCAGTTGGCGGACAATGGCACATCAGATTTCTGTCGCCATAAACTTCATCAATTCTGGTAACATAAGGCCAAAACTTTCGCTCACGGATCCAGGGAAGTGGATAGGCTGCCGTTTCTCGGGAGTATGGATACTCCCATGAATCCGAAGCAATCATTTCTGCCGTGTGAGGAGCATTTTTTAGAGGATTATTCTGTCTGTCCCACGTACCGTCTTTAATGTTCTCAATTTCTTTTCGGATAGCAATCAGAGCGTCACAAAAGCGGTCCATTTCTTCCTTTACTTCACTCTCCGAAGGTTCAATCATCATGGTGCCCGGAACCGGAAACGACACGGTAGGGGCATGAAATCCATAATCGACTAACCTTTTTGCCACATCAGCAACTTCAATCCCGGCTTCTTGCCTGAAGTTCCGAAGTTCAATAATCATCTCATGGGCCACTCTGCCATTTTTCCCAACATAAAGCGGTGTATAATGCCCTTTTAGACGCTCCTTTATATAGTTAGCATTTAAAATAGCCACTTTGGTTGCCCTGGTAAGGCCTTTAGCACCCATCATCCGGATATAGGCATAGGAAATGGGAAGGATGCCGGCACTTCCATAGGCTGTAGCCGAAACAACATAGTTTTCTGATGGCAAGGTATGATGACCGGGAAGATGGTTTTCCAGATGTTCGGCCACACAAATAGGCCCGACACCGGGTCCACCGCCCCCATGAGGAATGGAGAAGGTTTTATGCAGATTCAGATGGCAGACATCCGCACCAATTTGTGCCGGAGTGGTGAGTCCCACTTGTGCATTCATATTGGCACCGTCCATGTACACTTGTCCACCGTTTACATGGATAATAGAGCATATCTCCCGAATGGCCTCTTCATACACCCCGTGTGTGGACGGATACGTAATCATAACCGCAGCCAAACGATCGCTGTGCTTCTCTGCATTGCGTCGTAAGTCCTCTATATCAATATTTCCGTTTTCATCACATGCTGTGATGACCACTTCCATGCCGGCCATTACGGCGCTGGCCGGATTGGTACCATGAGCCGAAGAAGGAATTAGTGTAACATTTCGGTGTCCTTCACCACGGGATTCATGGTAGGAACGAATGGATAACAACCCTGCATACTCTCCCTGTGCCCCGGAATTCGGTTGTAACGAAACCGCTTTAAATCCGGTAATTTCTGCAAGCCATTCCGACAATTGCCGGATGATCTCCTTATACCCTTCTGTCTGGTCGCCCGGAGCCAAAGGATGAATGTCACATATTTCCGGCCAGGAAACAGGCAGCATTTCTGTTGTTGCATTCAACTTCATGGTACAGGACCCAAGTGAAATCATAGACTGAGCAAGCGAAATATCCCGGTTCTCAAGTTTTTTTAAATACCGAAGCATCTCATGTTCGCTTTGATACGACTTAAAGACCGGATGATCCAGGTATGAACTGATCCGCATCAATTCTTCTGGAATACGCATGGATAAGCCTTCATCATTGTCCATGTTTTCGGGAGGCTTTTTACCGGCCGCCAGAGAAATAATTTCAATAAGTTCTTTAACATCAGACGGATCCTTTCCCTGATCCAGAGAAATTCCTATGCACTCATCATCAAAATACCGTACGTTGATCTTATTCTTAACCAGTGCGTTTCTGATCGCTTCCTTCTCTTGTGTTGAGTTCAATCTGATTTTTAGGGTATCAAAGTATGCTGAGTTTTCCTGTTCAAATCCCAGCTCAATCAGATTTCTTTCCAGGTAGGCCGCTAATGCGTGAATACGTCTTGCAATTCGTTTAAGTCCCTCCGGACCATGATACACGGCATAGGCACCGGCCATAATGGCAAGCAGCACCTGAGAGGTACAAATATTTGATGTCGCTTTTTCTCTTCGAATATGCTGTTCCCTGGTTTGCAGTGCCATACGAAATGCGGGCTTTCCCAACCGGTCTTTAGAAACCCCGATCATTCTTCCCGGCACCTGGCGTTTAAATGTATCTTTAGTTGCAAAGTATGCAGCATGTGGCCCGCCATATCCCAGAGGAATCCCGAAACGTTGGGTACTTCCAACAACGACATCTGCACCCATTTCTCCCGGAGGTTTAATGAGCGTAAGACTCAAAAGATCGGCTGCAACAGCCACACCTACGCCTTCCTCATTAGCTTTCTGAATAAAAGGCTCCAGATTCAGGACACTCCCGTCGGCATCCGGATAAGAAAGAAGGATTCCAAATACATCCTCACGAGATATATCCAGACTGGCCAAACAACCGGTTTCAATTTCTATACCCAGTGGCTTTGCGCGGGTTTTCAGTACCTCCAGTGTTTGGGGAAGTACCGGTTCTGCAATAAAAAAGCATCGCCCTTTTTTGCGATTCGCACGTCGTGTTTCAAGAATCAGGCTCATGGCTTCTGCAGCTGCCGTTGCTTCATCTAACAAAGAGGCATTGGCTATTTCCATGCCGGTTAAATCAATAACCATCGTCTGGAAATTCAACAGAGCTTCCAGTCTGCCCTGTGATATTTCGGCCTGATAGGGAGTATACGACGTATACCAACCCGGGTTTTCCAGAATATTTCGTTGAATAACCGAAGGAAGCACCGTTTCATAATATCCGCATCCTATATAATTTTTAAACAATACATTTTTGGATGCAAGCTTTCGAAAATCACGAATAAAATGATATTCACTGCAGGGCTTGAGAAGATTTAGCTTTTTATCCAGAAGGATATCTTCAGGTATGGTTTCACGAATCAGCTGGTCAAGGGTATTACAGCCAATCGCTTCCAGCATTTCTTTTTGGGATGGTTCGTCCGGCCCGATATGCCGGATTTCAAAAAGGTCTCTTTTCAGATCAGGATTCATGAAAACAGCGTTGAAAAATGAGAGATAGAGTAAGAACCACTTGTACCCTTCGTATGCATGGCTACATTGGGTATAGGGTGTCCATGGAAAACATGGACAAGATACACATCATTCCAAAGGAACCGAAGCGTGAATCTTGTAAAAAAATTAAATCAGATCTGCATTTCCAATGCCTTTTGCTTCTGCCTTGAGAAAACAAAGAGTAAAAATACTGCCATTGGATGACTGTATCTCAAGTTCGGCATCCAGCTGCTTTGAGAGCAGGTGAATAATGTGCAAACCGAGGCTTTTACCATAATCCGATTCTTGATAGTATTTTTCCGACCTTCCGTTTCCGTTGTCGCTGATCGAAAGATGAATATAGTCGTCCTTTTCATGCAATGCGACGTGAATGGTACCCTTGCTTCTTCCTTCAAATGCATGATTGATGATATTAGTAACCACTTCGTTCACTATCAGAGAGCAGGGAATGGCCTGGTTAACATTCAGCATGACCGAGTTACAATCCAGAGTTATACTGATTTCGGAATCGCTTTTGAGCGTGTTTACTACACTTTGCACCAAAGAACGTATGTTCCTGGAAAAATCAATTCTTGAAAAGTTATCCGATTCATATAAATGCTCGTGAATAGAAGCAATGGTTTTAATTCGCAAAGAACTTTCAAGCAGTTTGCTGTTGAGCTCCTCGTTTTGAACCTGCATGGCCTGAAGCTGCAACATGCTTGATACCACCGCAAGATTGTTCTTAACTCTGTGATGAATTTCGGATAATAATATTTCCTTTTCTCTCAGCGACTCTCTGATTTTCTTTTGAGCCAGTCGCTGTTCCCTGATATCTGTATGTACCGTATATATGGCAATAAGTTCATTATCTGAATTAAAAACAGGGCCTGCACTCAGATATATTTCGATGGACTTGCCATCTTTCGTATTTAAAACCACATCTCCCTGCCAGTAGTTACCTTCCAGCAACATTCGTGGTACGATATCCTTTAAATTCGAATCCGAATACAAGCTAAAGAGGCTCTCCAGTTTTTGAAATTCTTCCACCGAATACCCTGACATTTCAATCATCGAGTCATTTACATAGGTACAGCCTTTCTGTAAGTTCAGAATAGCTATAGCATCGGGGAAGTTTTGGATGACGTTCTTAAAACGGGCGAGATCATCGCTCGTTCTCTTTTGCTCCGTGACATCGTGGCCGTATAGATACATAATACCATCGCTATCATCCCATTCCGAAGGGTACCACTCTACCCAGTGCCATTCTCCGTCTTTTGAAATAAAACGGTTTTCTACTGTACCTGAATAATCTCCGGCCTGTTGTGCCAAAAATTGACTTATCGTGTTTTCCACATCTTCCGGATGTAAAAAGTCCGTAAACATTCTTCCAAGCACATCCTCCTGACTGTAGCCAAATAGTTTACTACAGGCCGGGTTAATTCTGACAATTTTACCCGACTGACTGACACAGGCCAAAATATCAGGCGAGTGTTTTATGAAGGCTTCGTTTTGCTGAACAGCCTGCTTTCTATGAATATCAATCGCCAGATATGCCAATATTTTATTTAAAAGAGACAAAATATCCTCATCCCGCGACAAATCATTTTCAGTGCTAAGCACTAACACCCCCAATATCCTGCCGTCCAGCTCTATGGGTACGCCTGAGAGAAAGGAGTCTGAATCTTTTTCCTCACCTGCAGCATTTTTTATCTGAATGTGATGGCTGATAAAGGAACTCTTTTCCCAGACTTCGAAAACAAGTTTTTTTATAGCCTGGTCCAACTCTTCATTTCCTCCAGAAGTACCAACAACGGATTCTTTATCTAGAATCTGCTTACGGATATCCAGGTGATCCCGACTCACCAGCCAAAACTCACCGCTTAAAACCTGCGCTACCGTTTTTATTTCAGAAAGTACACCGGAAAGTGTATGCGTTAACTTAGGGCATGAATGAATGATTTCGTGCAGGCGGATAAAAAAATGTTCGTACGTATTATCCAATGTGCGTATGATTCCGCGCACAAATGTTTTTTGTCCGTTTTCGTTTGATAACCGTTCCCCTCTTATCTGTATCCAATGGTCAAATCCATTGGATTGCATCAGTCGCAGTTGAACATCCAGTAACGCTTCTTTTTTAAAAAGACTTTTTTCTGCCTTCAAAAAAACGGGCTGGTCATTTGCATGAATAAGGCCGAAAAAATCGTCATGGGACAGATCGGTTTCTTCCAACCCTAATATGTTCAATGCTTTTTCATCAAACTCAAAGCGGTTTAATTCCAGATTCCATTCCCAATAGCCGATATCTGCCCATTTTTTTATTAAGCCAAGAACTTCGTCCGATTTCGACCTTAAAACAGCCTGCTCTGAGGAGGGTGTATACTTTAATGATTCGTGCTTGCCTTCAGCCATACAAAAAATACATTACTACCTTTCCCTGGTTACTCCGGGTAAAAAATATTTATAATAGAACAACTACTATAAGAGTGCCAATAATATGAACATAAAATCCAACAGATATACTGTAAGCAAAGTAACTTTTTCAGCTTTTTACAACGGGATTTTTGTAAAGTCCCTTGCATACTTAAAACGCTATCCGCTTCTGATTGGATGGTGATACAGACCTTAAAATAAATAAATTGTGCACCTTTTATATTCCTGCACAATCATATACGAGCATTATCACACACTCAATACTTGCTTGTAAATATAGTGTTTATATCGTTTTTTTTCAATGAGAAAAAGGATTGAAAATGTAAAAAAAATAATGGAGCTCAATGCACCTCCTTTCACTGAAAGTAACGGCTTACAGCATACTATTTAAGTAGAGGACAACGTCTAATGAAACCAATTAAACCGAATTTTTACACCATATTATTCGGTGCAGGCCGCCACATTATAATGGAATACCACACTCTTGCACGAACGCTCTTTCCGATGATCCGGGCCTTTAGTATATTTATAATAAGCCTGTACTTAGGGCTTAAATATAGATCTAATCCCAAAAGAAATGAAGCCTTCTCTATATCATATACTTATCGTGGCTTCGTTGATTCTGCTCTCCGGATGTGCTACTTCAAAAGAAGGTGTACACATCGTCAAATCAACAGAATTTCCTGTATACTACAATGATTCCCGTGCCGA
>JASCXY010000094.1 GCA_030012235.1 Balneolaceae bacterium ANBcel3
GCTCCTGTTTTTCGGTCAATTAAGAGCTTTTGAAGTCGGTTTTGAAGGTTCCACACCTCAGAATAAGGCCTTTTTCCGAGATCCACTACATGTACAATCGGTCTTTCCATTTTTGATTTAATACACCGGTTCTTTCAAGTTTTGGGTCAGATTACATCGCTGCTTCCGCCAAACACCAAAATACTGCTTTTTTTTATAAAGTATGAGAATGTACCCAGGCTCTTCTGCCTTTCAAACGTCCATCACAAAGTCACAAAACGAGGTTTTCAAACAATGCCTCCGAAATCCATCAGCGGGCCGGAGCAAGATTCTGATACGGACATATAAAGAATTCGACCCTATTCGTTTTCTTACTATCTCATTGTTGTCTTAATCAAACAGAATTAGCTGTTTTTTTATTACTTTTGAAGAGAACTAAACTCCAGTCTTCGGAATGCTACGAATTGCTTTTTTTCTTCTTTTTGTGATTTCAGTGATCCCCCTGCCGGCAATCGGAACCGGGACCATTGACACTCCAAAGCTTCACGACCCTTCTTCCCTGCCAGTATTCGTTGATTGCGATGAACTCCCCCATGTTACTCCGGCTGATGTAGATCGGATCTTCTCCCTCTATTCACTGCCCGGAAGTCCTGGTTGTGCCGTAGGCGTTATGTTTCGCGAACATCTCATCTTTGCCAATGGCTACGGTATGGCCAACCTGGATTACGATCTTCCTATACGGCCGGATTCCAGATTTTTAATAGCATCGGTATCCAAACAGTTTGCCGCAGCCGCCCTCCTTATGCTCGAACAAGAGGGTAAAATCGATCTGGATGCCGATATCCGCAAATATATCCCGGAACTTCCCCGATACCAACCGGCCATCACTCCCCGGCAACTGATCCACCACACTTCCGGGCTTCGTGATCTCTACAATCTGTTGAACCTTGCAGACATCGGACTGGATAATACCACCACTACGGATGATGCTATTGAGCTTCTATCCAGGCAGCGGCAGTTGAATTTTCCGGCTGGATCGGCCCACATTTACAGCAACTCAGGATACCTGCTTATCTCTGTATTGATCGAGCGCATTACCGGAATGACGCTGGATGCTTACAGCCAGAAGCATCTTTTCGAACCATCCGGCATGAAACATACGCACTGGCACGACGATACCGGACGCATTGTTCCCAACCGGGTCATCAGTTACCGGCCCATGCCTTTCGGATCCGGAAGATTCTATCGGGATAATATGGATCGGGTAGGTGCACGTGGACTGTTTACTACGCTTTTTGACTTCCACTTGTGGCATTCCAACTTCATCCATAATAAAACCCACCTGAACGATTTTAATCGAAAAATGACGGAGCCGGGCCGCTTACCCGGCCGTACGCTGGCGTATGCATCCGGTTTAAGAACCGGCAGATACAAAACGCTTCATACGGTAGGCCATAGCGGAAGTTATATGGGTTTTGTCTCCGACTATATACACATTCCATCTCAACAGTTTGCCGTTGCCGTATTTTGCAATCAAAGCAATTTTACTCCGGCGGCTCTGTCCCGAAAGGTTGCCGACCTTTATCTGGCTCCTGTTTTTGATGATATTTTCAAACCATACGAGGGGGTGTATACGCACACAGCATCGGGCACACAATACCAAATTCTCACAAAACAAGGAGATCTATTTCTTGTCCACGACGAAACCGAACTCAAAAAAAGACTTCGATGGCATCAAAACGACCAATTTGAATCCGATGCCTGGAGTCTTCGGTTTTATCGTCATAGTGGAGCTGTGAATCGCTTTACAATACAAAGTGATCAGGCCGGCGTTCTTACGTTTTACCTGAATGAATCTTAAGATTATATGCTCTTTTTAAACATTTTATTTCCTGTTACCCGTAAAGCCGTTTTTTGGGGGGCCGTGATACTGAGTCTCTTGCTTTCCATTGAATCGGTATCGATGGCCACAGATATCCGTCCGGCTCCCGTTCGGATGTCAACGCTTTCTGACTCCCTGTTTCAGTTTATTGACTCAGACACGGAACCGGGATGTGCCTTTATCATACTTCAAGAGGGCTCTCCAAAACATACATTAACACGCGGACAAGCGAACCTGGATCATTTAGTCCCTATTACAGACTCGACATCCTTCTTTTTTGGCACCCTATCGAAAGAAATTACGGCTATCGCTGTTCGAACTCTTTTTCTGCAGAACAACCTGCGCCTGGATGCCCCGGTTTCTGATTTTCTGGAGGATTGGCCTGAGTGGGCGCGACGGGTTTCGGTAAATGACTTACTAAATCAGACGTGTGGTATACCTGACATTTTTGAATTGATGTCCATTTTCCGGGTTTCTATTAATGACGTACTGGATACAAAAGCGTATTACCAGCTGCTATTGAAGTCTGAATCGTTAGTCCATCCAGCCGGAACCACCTTTCTTGACACCAACGGCGGATATATCGTCCTTGCACACCTGGTAGAAACGATCAGTGGCAAAACCTTTGCAGAGTTTACCAGGAATGAAGTCCTGAAACCGGCCGGAATGAACTCTTCCCGCTTTCACGATGACCGATACCGGATTATTCCGCAACGGGCAATAAGTTATTCTGCCAAAGAAGGTGTCGGAGAAACGCCATTCGTACAAACATATCCGGGAAATTTCCAGGGAGTGGGGCCCGTCGGGTTTTATAGTACCCTCCGTGACTGGGTTCGCTGGGAAAAGTATATCAGAAACCTCTCTTTTGCCAACGATTCTTCTGTTTCTATCTCCCAAGTTCGGCTGCAGGATGCATCCGGCAACCGATCCTTTTCAAATGGCTTGTATATCCACGATTTTCATGGTATTCCTGTGGAATCAGGTGGAGGAACCTTCAAAGGGTTCTCACAACACCTTATGAGATTTCCGAATGAAAACGTTACGATACTGACGCTCTGCAACCGGGATGATGCGCAACCGGATGACATCAATAAACAAATTGCCCGCCATCTGTTTGAAGACAACATCAAAGCTTTTCTTATCCCATATACCGGAACCTATTACAGCGATGAGCTGGATTCAAGTATCGAAATCATTATCCGGGACGGAGAACTGTATGTAGATAAATCACATACCCCCACCGGAGCATTGACACAAGAAAACGGCGACCTGTGGAAAAACGGTTCTTTTGAGTTTCTTTTTCAACGAAATGAACTTGGAAATATCTCCGGGCTGACTGTCAATGTGCACCGCTTGCGAAATATGAACTTTATTAAGAAGTAGAGGACTTGATTTTTTCTTCGTCCCTGCTGATTTTCCGTCCATTCTATAGCTTAACCATCAACTAACGGAAAACATGGAGACAAAGCAGCTGCTTTGACCCTGATCCCACCGCTTACCTGACAATATTTCTATTATGGCAACGAAAAAAAAGAAATTTAAATTTAAAGCCGAAATGAAGCAGCTGCTTCATTTAATCATCAATTCCTTATATACCAATCCGGAAATCTTTTTGAGAGAGCTTATCTCCAACTCATCGGATGCGTTAAACAAAGTGCGTTTTATGCAGGTCAAGGGTGAGGAAGTGCACGCTCCAAAGCTGCCCTTGCAAATAAAAATTGAAGTAGATCATGAAAAGAACCTGTTTTCCATCGAAGACACCGGAATAGGAATGTCGCTGGATGATCTCACCGATCGCCTGGGAACCGTCGCCAGCTCCGGAACCATGAAGTTCATGGAACAATTGAAAGAAAACGGGTCAAAAGCGGAAGGGGATCTGATCGGCAAGTTCGGTGTCGGCTTCTATTCCGCTTTTATGGTTACCGATAAAGTAACCGTAGAAACCCGACATGCTCAAATAGATGATGCCGCCAGAAAATGGGTTTCAGATGGAAAAGGTACGTACGAGGTTGAAGAGACGGATCGAACGGACAGAGGTACAAAGATCTCTTTTGTTTTCAAAGAGGAGCACAAGGACTTCGCCCTGGATCACAAAATCAAACAGCTCATCCGAAAGTATTCCAACTTTGTGGACTTTCCCATCCTTGTCAACGGTGAGGAGGTAAATTCCACCACCGCATTATGGCATAAAAGCAAAAGCGAGATCAAAGAAGAAGAGCTGAATGAGTTTTATAAATTCATATCCAATGACTTTGAAGATCCACTCGGCCATCTCCATCTCTCCATGGAAGGGCGGATTAACTTCAAAGCCCTGCTGTTCGTTCCAAAAAGAAAGAAACCTGACTTTTTCCGTACGGAAGAACTTACCTCTTTGCAGCTGTATTCCAACCGGGTTTTCGTTCAGGAAGACTGTAAGGATCTGCTTCCGGAGTATCTTCGCTTTCTCGAAGGTGTCGTGGACAGCGAGGATCTTCCGTTGAATGTCTCCAGGGAGGTCACGCAATATTCTCCGGTTATGACCAAAATAAGAGAGGTACTGGTGAATAAGACGCTCAGCCTGATTGAAGAGTGGGCAGAAAAGGAGCCGGAAACGTTCTATACCTTCTACAAGGAGTTCGGCCCTCTGTTCAAGTCCGGTTTGCAATCCGATTTCGGAAACCGTGACCGGCTCATTGAGCTTCTCCGATTCCAGTCAACTCGGACAGCGGGTGCTTCTGACAAAGAAACAGAAAATGAGTCTATGGTTTCTTTAAAAACGTATGCCGAGCGTATGCCTGAAAAGCAAAAGGAGATCTATTACCTCTCCGGCAACCGGCTTGAGGATATCCTTTTGGATCCGCGCCTGGAATATTTCAAAAAGAAAAATATTGAAGTCCTCCTTCTTTCAGATCCCGTGGACGCCTTTCTTGTGCCCGGACTGGGTACCTATCAGGAAAAACCGCTGAAAAGCATCGAAAAGGCTGATTTAGATCTCGATACTGACGAAGAAGAGGAAAAAGATTCTCTGTCCGGTGAACTCCTTGAACAGGTTATCAACGCTTTTCGCGAAGCCGGGAAAGATCGCCTTGAGGACGTCATTTCTTCCAGGAGGCTGGTTGAATCTGCGGTCACCCTGACGATCGGAAAGGAAGGGATGGACAGTCACCTTGAGAAAATGATGCAAATGATGGATAAAAGCACAGGCCAATCAAAAAAAGTCCTCGAAATCAATCCCTCTCACCCGGTTATTGTGAAAATGGGAACCTATCTGAAAGAACAGAAACAGGAAATGGTTCAACTCATGGCCGAACAGCTTTTCGAAAGTGCGCTGCTGATGCAGGGAGATCTTGATTCTCCCGGAACATTTGTCCAGCGAATGAATCGTCTACTGGAAAAGCTGTGATAAAAGACGGTAAATCATAAATCCGGGGCCCATTCTCACTAGCTAAAAAACAACGACTTATCTGTTGGTTTATCCAGGAATTTCTTACTTTGTCTAATTAAGACATACGTCAAATGCACGGCCTTGATTATAAAAAAGTCGTCGAGAACGGGTCCTTTGGATTTACTTATTTAAAAACGGTCTGTATTTCGAATAGTAATAACCCGGATTTTGTTTTTTTATCTGTCAATTCTGTTCTTGAGCAAATATTCGGGATAAGTTCGAAGGATTTGATCCACAAACGATTATCTGAAGTTCATCCGGACCTTGACAAAGGTGCGTTCCATTGGACTGCTTTTTTTTCAGAAGTAGTTCAAAACGAAAAATTCAGCGAGTGTGAAGCCTATTACCCTCCTTTAAAGCGGTGGTTACATGTACAGGCAACAGCCATGGACAGCACCCACCTTGCTTTGCTGATCAATGACATTTCCAGGGAAAAACTGATCGCCGACAGTTCACAGTATTATCTGGAAGCTCCGGATACCGATACCGCCCACCAACGATTATGTGATATCATGCATACGATCTCCGGTGCGCGATTCACCGGCTTCAATATCTTTGAAAATAACGGACGTGACTTCAAGACCGTGGCGCTTTCAGGGGTATATGATATCATGCATAAAATTCATGAAGTTTTCGGGCATCCGATTATTGGGAAAAAATGGAAACACGACGCGAAACGTCTCAAAAAAATGCAATCCAAACGGGTTGTTACCTTTGATAGTCTGTTCGAGCTCGCTGGCCACGCACTCCCTGAAAAAACGATCTCTACCATAGAACAACTTTTCAATATTGGGAAAATATATATCGCACGCATAGACAAAGATGGCAAAATACTCGGAGATTTCACGCTCATTATGCCATCCGGCCAAAGCCTGGTGAATGAAACACTCATAGAAATTTACGTACGTCAGATTGCCTTAATCCTTGAGAAACAAAATGTAGAGAAAGAGCTTGATCAGTTTTTCAATGTGAGTCTTGATATCCTGTGCATCACAGATCTTGAAGGCCGTTTCCTTCGGGTCAGCCGCCAAATGGAAACGTTGCTGGGTTATCCGGCCAATGAACTCCAAAAAAACAGTTTCGTTAATTACATCCATCCGGAAGACCTTCCAAAAACAAAGAAGGCATTACGCCGGCTTGCTCAACAAAAACCCGTAACCGGACTCATTAACCGGTTTATTGCCAGAGATGGATCGGTAAAGTATCTGGAGTGGCACTGTCAGCCCCGGGAACACCTTGTATATTCAGCGGCCCGCGATGTATCCGGCCGGATAGAACAGGAGGAAGCCCAAAAGCACCAGTCTGATTTACTGGAACTGCTCGTAACATTGGCAACAAGCTATATCCATGTACCTGTAAACGAAATGGAAACGGTTATTAATCGTTCTTTAGCTGATATTGCCCGGTATTGTGGAGTTGACCGCTCTTATATATTCGAATTTGACCATGATAAATATGTTTGCAGCAATACACACGAGTGGTGTGCGACCGGTATTGTTTCTTATATCGATGACTTTCAGAATATCCCATTGGAAATCATGGAACATACCTTGGGATGCGATGCCAGCGCTAAGCCAAAAGAGGTCATAAACACAACCCATTTGCCGGAAGATGATCCGCTCAGAGAAATTCTTGAATCAAGAGATGCGAAAAGCTTTCTTGCCATCCCCATGGTTCAGGATAGCCGCTGCATCGGCATTGTGGGCTTTGACTCCGTAAATAACACCCGAACCTACTGCGACAGAGAGAAATTACTGCTTAAACTATTTGCAGAAATGCTGATCAGTATGAGTAAACGGGCCCGCCTTGAACAACAGCTGATCCTTGAGAAAGTGAACGCACAAACTGCAAACAGAACTAAAAACTCCTTTCTGGCCAATATGAGCCATGAGCTCAGAACTCCTCTCATCGGAGTTATTGGATTTACCGACCTGCTAAAATCTACTTCGCTCACGGATCATCAAAAATCCTTCATAGAAAACGTGGATGTATCTGCCAAGGCACTCCTTACCCTTGTCAACGATCTGCTGGATTTATCCCGGCTCGAAACCGGAAAACTTGAGCTTATAACCACTAAAACAGATGTATTCAGACTTCTGGATCAAGTATGTGGAATGTTTACATTCGAAGCTTCCAACAAGAATCTTTCCTTTGAAAAGAACGTTCAAAAAGACATGCCCGGATATGCGCTTCTCGATGCCGTCCGCCTGAAAAAAGTACTCGCAAAACTTATCGGAAACGCTATTAAGTTTACAGAAAAAGGCGGTGTAAGCATTGATGTTGGCTTCAGTAAACTGGATAACCAGTACGGTTGTTACCGTTTTTCAGTAAAAGACACGGGTATTGGTATTTCAGAGGAACAAAAAGAAAAGCTATTTCAGGCGTTCTCCCACGGTGATGAACAAATCACACAAAAGTATGGTGGCATGGGCCTTGGACTGGCTATTTCCAACCTTCTGGTAAAAAAAATGGGAGGTGCGATTCATATTGAAAGTACTCCCGGGAAAGGGTCTTCTTTCTCTTTTGTGATCGAGACAGCATACTATGACACTCCCTGAACATTACAGCTGAATATTCTTTTCCATACTTTTTCGTTCTAATGGGTATATTTAAAGAACGTTGAGCTCTTTAGAGCCAGCCTGAAAGCTCCACTCATTCAGAATTTGGCCTGAACGTTCTTTTGAATTATTTCGAATTGCTAAATAAACGACCGATTGCAAACCAACCATAAAGACCATATCCATTCCCTTATTGAAGGCCTGTACCCGGAACTGGTTTCCTGGCGGCGCCATCTGCATCAGTTTCCGGAAGTAAGCTTCAAGGAATTTAAAACTACACAATGGATCCTCGAAAAGCTGACCCTTTGGGGTTACGAAGTTCATCGCCCCTGCGAAACCGGCTGTGTGGCTGTCCTGAGAGGAGAACGTCCATCGGAACGCGTCGTCGCTTTGCGCGCAGATATTGATGCACTTCCTCTTCAGGAAGAGGGGCCTTCAAAAGAGTCGTTTCTGTCTAAGAATGAAGGAGTAGCTCATTGCTGCGGCCACGATCTCCATACAACGAATCTGCTTGGAACCGCCCGTTTGCTGGCGGATCTAAAAGAACAACTGACAGGTACCGTCGTTTTCATTTTTCAGGCGGCCGAGGAATCGCTCCCGGGTGGAGCCCGCCTGCTGATGGAGTCGGGCCTTCTTCAAAAACTCGGAGTACAGGAAATCTATGGATTGCATACCGATCCGACACATCCACCCGGTGTGATTGCCTTTAAGGAGGGCCCTTTGATGGCTTCGCCCTATGAGTTTACCATGGAAATCAACGGGAAAGGAGGACATGCAGCCGCTCCACATAAAGCCATTGACCCTATCGTCATCACCGCTCAAGTTATTCAACAACTTCAAACCATCGTAAGCCGCAGTATGGATCCAACCGATGCGGTCGTCGTTACCGTTGGAAAGGTACATGCGGGTACCGCGCCCAACATTATTCCGGAGAAAGCGCTGCTGGAAGGGACCATCCGCACGTTTGATGAAAAGCTAACACACAAGATCTTCCAACGGATTACCGATATTGGAAGCCATACGGCTCAGGCATACGGTGGACACGCCGAAACCATCCTGAAACATGGCTACCCACCGGTCATTAACCATCCGGAAACCACAGAAAAGCTGCTGGATGCAGCCGGAGAGACCGCCATCCTCATGGAAAAACCCATCATGGCCGGAGAAGATTTTTCTTTTTATCTGAAAGAGATTCCTGGCACTTTTTTCTTTTTAGGATCCGGCAGTGAAGAGGCCGACAGCCACTATTCCTGGCATCATCCACGATATAATGTCGATGAGGACTGCCTGAAAACAGGAATTCGGATATTATTAAAGCTGGTACTCAAAAAGTACGAATAACCCCTGCCGGCCGTGCCTGCAATCGGGATCAAAAGCCGCTAAAACGATTTAAAAACCCGCACTTCGGATAAAGCCGTGTTTTTATCTGTCTTCCGTTTCATTGTTCCTAATTAAAAAAACCGTATTTTACCGATTCAAATTTCAGGCTTCGGTTTTATAAAAAAGGGCTTTCAATAGAATATGCTCCCTAAAACCGGAGCATTTGAATTATCCTTGTGGGGTTTATCGCATCATAGAACACAGGTACTGTCTATTCAGCGCCTTGCATTTGTTGCGCCCGGAAATTTATACTCAATACGGACATATGGAATCCCGTATCATTGCATCCAACCTGGCCGATTTATATCGCCAGGCTGCTGAGAAATATGAGTCACTCCCGGCATTTGCTACACGAATAAAAGCTCTGGAATGGAATCCGATTTCCTTTCGGGATCTTTATGAGCAGGGGCTTCAGCTGGCAACCGGCCTGATTGAACTGGGTGTGAATGCCCGCGACCATGTCGGACTTTTTTCCGATAACCGAATGGAATGGATGCTCTCTGATTATGGCATCCAGCTGTGCGGAGCCGTCAACTCACCGCGTGGAGCCGATGTAACCGATACAGAGCTCATCTATATTATAAACCATGCTCAGATCCGGGTTGCGTTCATTGAGCATAAGGCACTACAGGAAAAAATCCTCCGGCTTCGTCCCGAGTTGCCAAATTTAGAAGAAATTATCCTGCTGGATTCAAATACGACTCCCGAGGAAGGTATTCGGCGGCTCAGCGATGTGATCGCTCTGGGAAAAAAAGCACGGGATAACGGCGACCGCCGGGCAGAAGAGCGGGCTAAAGCCATCCAGCCCGATGATTTGTTTACCCTCATATACACTTCCGGCACAACAGGAAAACCCAAGGGCGTCATGCTTTCGCATGCCAATATGATGTCCCAGATGCAGGTGATTCCGATTGAACTCTCCTGTACCGACCGGGTCCTTTCTATTTTGCCTGTATGGCATATTTTTGAACGGGTTTTTGAAGTATATACCATCAGCTGCGGAACGTGTACGTATTACACCGGGCTGCGAACCCTTGGTGACGATCTCAAAAATGTCGAACCCACGTTTATGGGATCCGCACCGCGGTTATGGGAGGGATTACACCACCGAATACTGGAAAATATTCGGGCGGCCCACCCTGTTCGGCGAGCTCTTTTTCACATCGCTTATTTTCTCGGGCACTATTATAAAGAATCGATTTTCTATCTGAACGATAACGATCTTCAGGTGAAGCCGCCGTCCATGTTTAAAAGAAACTTTTTTAAAGCCGGACACCTGCTGCGGTTAGCTATTCTCCTTCCCTGGTATGC
>JASCXY010000095.1 GCA_030012235.1 Balneolaceae bacterium ANBcel3
TCTGGACGGCCATACCGGAATTGAGCATGTGATCCCGGTTGCTCCGCTGAGAAACGATGTGTTGGCTTTATTGGGTGTTTCCAACGTAGGATATACTCCGACATTGATTGTTGGTTATGGGGGTATTTGGGGAGAACGGTATTGGTATCAGCACCATAATGTGTATGAAAACCGCAGGTTACTTCAGTTTGTTCCCCGATTTGTCGTTGACCCGCTTTCACGTCGACGCACGATGGCTCCGGAGGAGGAGTATTATCATATAGAACTGGCACGTTCCGCCACACGCATACGCAGGGCTGGTGGCCGGGTTCTTTTGGGATCACATGGACAGATGCAGGGACTGGGAGCTCATTGGGAGCTTTGGATGTTGGTACAGGGCGGAATGTCAGAGATGGAAGCGCTGGAAGCGGCTACCATACATGGCGCGGAGTATCTTGGATTAGGAGATGATATCGGATCCATTCAGGCCGGAAAAGTAGCTGACTTCATTATTTTGAATGCAAATCCGCTGGATGATATCCAGCATTCAGAGAACATCTTTATGATCGTGAAAAACGGCTTTGTCTGGGACAGAAATCTGAACAGCCTGTTTCCGGTAGCGTCGGAAAGAAAACCTTTTCGGTTCTGAAAATCGAGGGAAAAGGATGGATGTCACCAGGTAATCCCGTTTCAAGCGGGAAAGATACCGAAGTGAAAGGATGATGACGTTATTACGGCTTTAAACAGCAGGCTTCCAATGATATAATACATGGAATAATCAGCCGAAAACCACGCCTAAAATCCGGAAAAACAGCCAGACGTACAGAGCGCCAAGCACCGACATGAAAATGTCCGGTTTGATGGTGATATAGCCGTATCTGACCAACAGTGGCAGGATCAGAAACTCTAAAGCGACTACAATTCCGAGAATATAGAAAATGATAGAAGTGAAAAAATACGAAATAAACCAGTTGGCTGTCGCCGATATCAGGGTAACGATTCCGGTCAAACTGGTAAATACTCCGACAATATAGGTTGCAAGAGGTTCACCGGATAGAAGCATCTGAAGAAAGACATTCAGAATAAAGAGAAGAATAAAAACCGTGATGGTGATAGAGCGTTTGGTTTTTTTAGCCATATTCAGATACAAATAGGTGGTTTATAGCGCAAGATTATCCAAATATATAAAAAAACCGGACATCCGAAGAATTTAAAATCATTTATTCAATTATTTTGGGTCTCGGCCGATGGATGTGTAAGTTATACGATCCAAAGAATTAAAAAAGGCCTGTTTTAATATGTCAACGTCTTTAATCATAAGAAAAGCTTCCGGAGAGGTTGTTCGGTTTTCTGAAGAAAAACTGAGGGATTCACTGGAGCGTTCGGGAGCGACCGAATCCCAGATGGATGGTGTGGTCAATGAAGTCCACAAGGAGCTCTATGATGGCATTACCACCCAAAAAATTTACCGGAAGGCCTATGATTTGCTCCGGAAGAAATCACGTTCCAAAGCCGCCCGTTACAAATTGAAAAAGGCCATCATGGAATTGGGTCCAACCGGTTACCCGTTTGAGTTGTTTGTGGCCTCCATATTAGAAGAACAAGGGTTTGAAACCCGGGTGGGAATGATTGTAGAAGGACGGTGTGTAACGCACGAAATCGATGTTCTGGCACGAAAAAATGGCAAACTCATCATGGTAGAATGCAAATTTCATAATCGTCCGGGCGTCAAATGCGATGTAAAAATTCCGCTATACATCCATTCCAGATTCAGGGATCTGGTGACTAAAAACAGAGATGAGATGAAGGCGCAAGCCAACGGAAATGCTGAAAATGCTGGTCCGGATTCAGACGATTTGAATCGAACGTTTTTTTATGGTCCACCGGACGATCCGGTAAATGAATATCAGGGATGGATTGTAACCAATACCCGTTTTACAAACGATGCGATCAGCTACGGCACGTGCTCTGGCCTGGTGATGCTCGGATGGGATCATCCCGCAAAAGGCAGCCTGAGGGAGCGTATCGGCTTGTCAGGATTGCATCCAGTTACCTGTCTGAGTACGCTTCAGCGCAAAGAAAAAGCTTATCTGCTGGAAAATGGGGTTGTTTTGTGTAAGAGAGTGCCGGAGCACAGTCACTTACTCTCTGAACTGGGACTTTCAGAGCAGCGGATCAAAAAAATTATCCGTGAATGCGAAGAACTGGTTTACGAACTGGATGTTCCTGAAGATTAATTTTTCCGGAGAAACAACTCGTTTTATAGAGAAAACAGGTCCTATTTTTGCCGTATCAGGTGATTCATAAGCCGGTGATCGCGGGAAAAGAGCCTGTTATAGGCAAACAGAACCACTCCCAATGTTGCCAGTGCCGTACATGCCGCGATCATGAACATAATCACCATTTGATAGCGAACGGCATCCATAGGAGCGGCACCGGCCAGAATTTGGCCCGTCATCATGCCGGGTAAGCTTACAATTCCCATAATCATCATAGCATTGACCGTCGGGATCATTCCAGTGCGAAGTGCCTCGCGAATGTGTTCATGTGCCGCTTCCCATCGGGTAGCACCGTGAGATAACATGGTTTCGATCCAGTTTCGGTTCTGGACACAACCCTCCATCATACGATCCAGCCCCAGTGAAATGCCCGTCAGAGCGTTTCCAAGAACCATCCCAAGAAGAGGAATCATGTATTGAGGATCAAACCAGGGATCAACTCTTAATATTCCGGTGATGGCAAGACCGGTGACCAGAAAAGCACTGGTACCAATGGTTACAAGACTGTTCCAGAAAATACCTGGGTATCGGCGGCTGGTTCGGTCAACGGCCGAATATCCAGCCAGTCCCGCCATAAAAAAGGCCATAAGAAGGATGAACCATGGTTCTCTCATCTCGAAAACCCACTCCAGAATCAGTCCGACCAGAACTAATTGCACGGCCATCCGTATCGAAGCTATTATGAGGTCTTTGGCCAGGCCCAGCTTAAGTGCGATCGAGAGCCCAATATTCACGAGCAACAACAAGGCGGCCAGTCCAAGTTGAAGATTACTGATGACGATATACTGTGTATCTTCCACGGAAACCTCTACTAGTCAGCGTTGAATCGTTTTACGGGTCATGCGGCCTAACAGCCGGGAGTCATAACGGATCCATAGGATCAAATGAAAAAAGTTTATTCATCCAGTTGTTAAAACATCTTGCCCGAAAAGACAAAACCAGGGGAACGTATACAAATATGCAGTCCCCTGGTTTTAATTCATGGGCTACCAAAGGCCTTTAAGGAGCAAAGGCACCAATAAAAGGCTCCTGATTCGTATCAAGGCCCAATACTTCCAAAATGTCGGCCGGAATATGGTCTGCAGGATTTATTTGCTGAAACTCTTCCGTTAAACGGAAATCATCATGGTCCATATCGACAAATATATTTCCATCATAATTATCCATATAAATACAATCAGAAGAAAACTGAGGAAGGAATTCGTTTAGTTCGCCCGAAGTATAAAACTCCTGCATACAATCCTCATTCGGATAAGGACTCCAATGTAACAGGGCAGGCTTATCACCTTCAACATCATAATACCTTACAAAAACATTGTTGTTGAATGTTGAAAAATGAGGCGTATCCAGTCTCTCACACAATCTGGAATGCTGACCTGCCATCAGCATTGGCGAATCATTTTCTTCTGTCATAATCATAAGATTATTTACAAAGGCGTGCCTGTCTCGTTCTTCAACACCAGGGCCCAGCGTTACATGCCATCCAAAAGTACCAAGTTGATCGCCTCTGCTGTCGCGACGAATATTCACCCTGCTGTTAATCATTGTGTTGTTGTAAATGTTCGCATTTGCAGCATTCAGCACAAAAATACTCTGGTCGCAATTTTTGAATACGTTGCCGGCCACCGTGATGCGATCAGATATTTCGTGAAAAAAACCACTATGAGCAACATTTTCAACATGGTTATTCACAAAAACACCATCCAGGTTACCCACGTCCCACCAAACTCCATTGGAATGAGCATGATTTCGCACCAGGTTCTCTCTTACAACCGCTCTGTGACTTTGATTAAATATTTTAACAGAAGAAGGGTAAAAGCCGGTCCATTGCTCAATGTTGTTGTTTTCAAAAATATTTCTTTCGAGAAGAACATCGTTTGACGCAACTACATAAACACCTTCTGCATTGGTATTATAGACATTGGAATTTCTCATCACCAGGCTGTCACTCAAAGCAAACATGGCAATTCTGAAATTGTTCGAAAAGGTACAATTCTCAAATTTGGTTCCTACCACATCTCTTCCATGCTGATCAATGGCAAGGCCTCCACCTCCAATGTGTACCATGGTATCGGGATATTGTGTAAATGTGATTCCACGAAACACAGGCCCCCTGTCATCCGGATCTTTCCCGTGAACGGGATGCAAAACACGGTGAATAGCCTTCCTGAACGCCGTAATTTCGATGGTTTTTCCTTCAGGATTAACTCCTATATAAATCTTGCTGTTTTCATAATCAACGAAATAGGTTCCTTCATCAACCTCATCCGTACTTCCTGCTGACTGAAGGAATTGACCATCCACAAAAACACCATCATTGTTAAATCGGTGCAAGGGTGTGAACTCCTCATTTCTTTCTCTGTTCCACCAGTCTTCCGGTCCGGCTGGAAATAAATACTCCCAGTGGGTTGCCCATAAGCCATCCTCTATACGATCCCATGAGTCCGCTACGAGAGTACCATTTAATATTGGTTTCTCATCCCGGTAAGCCTGAATAGTAATTCCCTGATTGAACATCAAATCTCCGGTACGATAGGTTCCGCCTCTTAAAACAATGGCATCTCCGCCAACAACACGGGCAATGGCTTCCTCTATGGTAGTTGGTTGTTCTGGGGTTGATCCCTCTGAAGCTGCATCGCCATCCGGAGAAACAAAATATATGGTGCCGGAAACATCTGGTAAGGGATATGTCATCTCAATCGGACCATAAACTATTTCTGTATCCTTTTCAACAGGTTGGGTACAAGAGGTGAATGTGACAAACATCACAAGTAGCATCAAAAATGGGATGAAACCATGCATCGGCTTCACTCTTTGTTCAGGTTTCATAGTAAGAGAATTTTAGTATTTGGTATTAAAATAGAACGAAGTAATTAGTATGATTTGCTAAAATATAAAGTCTGAGCATTAATGAAGGGCATATATTTGTTCATAAGGTGTAATCATTTGTAAAAAGGCTGAAATCAGGGCATTTCAAAAAAGACGAGGATCAATGTTAATTACTATCATACCACTTTTATTGAAGAAAATAATTGCTGCTCAACGGATTTAATTACCAAAAATTTAATCCGGGGATAAATAAGTTTCAGATTCTGTAGTGGTATTTTATCCAAAAGTCTAATTACCAACAACGCGGCCTGATACTTCTTATCCTGGGACATTAAACATTTTCACTGAATGCTTTACTTATTAAAGTTGAATCGTTTGACGGGTCATGCGGTCTAATTGCCGGGAGTCATGACTAGTCCATATGAACGAATGAGAAGAACGGCTATTCATCCAGTCGTCAATCAGTTTTTCTACGCGCTCCACCTTTTCTTCATCCAGATTGGAAGTAGGCTCATCAAGCAACAGGATTTGTGGCTCAAGCAAAAGAGATCGAAGCAAGGCACTAAGTTGTTTCTCTCCCCCGGACAGATTTTCGGCGGTTTTATTCAGAAAAGAAGGTTCGAGCTGAAGCAGGTTCATGTAGTCCTGAAGACGTTGTTCATCCAGTTTCAGGGAGCGGTTCGCCCGAAATGAAAAAAACAGCTCAATACTTTTTCTGACGGTACCTGATACAAACGAAGCGTCTTGCGGAACGTAGCGAACCCGGCGACGATATTCTGGAAGATGCCACTCAGAAAGGGGCTTTCCCTCGAACTCAATGTCTCCCTGAACAGGTTCATCAAGTGCGGAGAGAGTTCGCATAAGAAGCGTTTTACCTGAACCGGAAGGACCACGGAGTGCTATTCGGTCGCCTCCTTGAATGGTTATCTCAAGGCCGTTCCAAAGGGATCTGTCTTCAATTTTTTTTTCAAGATTTTTAGCTATGAACATATCGTCCAAGATAAGAATATATCCGAAACGGCATCTGCCATTCGGCGCTATGGTAAGGAAAAATGCAGAGAAATAAAATCACTTGCCATGGAGTTCATGTCTTGTGGAAGAAGAACGGGGGAGTTATCCCATCCAACCAGGGATGGAACGTATCTGGATCGGGCTATTGTTTGATAGGTATGAATGAATGGCATCTCCCTTACAACCTATACCAATGAATACAGGTGTTGCTCTATATCTGATGCTGGCTTTGCTCATCGCCGGCTTATCCATGGATAAAACTTTGGAAAGTGAAGTTCAGGCATCAACTTCAGATTCCCGGGAATGGAGAGAAGCGGAAGTGTTTCCGGCAACCAGGGAATATCAGGCACCAGACTTTAAAGCTCAAAGCCTCGATGGAGAAGTGATACGCTTACACGATTTTCATGGGCAAATTGTTGTTTTAAATTTTTGGGCCACCTGGTGTCCGCCCTGCAGGAAAGAAGTCCCGTCGCTGATTCGTTTACAGAATTCCTTTCCTGAAGACCTTCAGGTGATCGGCATTTCATTGGATGAGCCATCCGCACTTCAACAGGTGGTGCACTTTCAAAAAGAATTTGATGTAACGTATCCCATCGTTCTGGATGATGGAGACGTTAATGAGCTTTATGGCCCTCTTTCTGTAATTCCCACGACCTACATTATTGACAAGAAAGGGAATATCGCCTGGTATATTCCGGGTTATCTATCCTATGCCCGCTTCGAAGAGACCATTCAGATGATGCTAAAATAATCTTTTGAATGGATGCTCGTTGAGACGTGTCGATGCATTGGTTATATTCCATTTTTGACACGCAGAATGGACACTATGAGCCGCCCCGAAGGAACGTACAACAAGAAGTTAAGGAGAGCACCTATTCATCGCTTATGGGGCTGGATGCTTGTTCTTCTTCTGCTGTTTACCTCGTGCCGCACGCCTGAACCGGTAATCCTTCCATTAAGTGAGGAAGAACGGATGGAAGAAGCGCTGAAGGCATTTTTGTATGATCTTCGTGAAAGCGGAGATCCGTTTATACTGCCACCGGGTACGCGGATAACGGATTTCGAAATAGACCGAATGTCAGAGAGCCTTGCCATTCGTTTTAGTGATCCTCTTTCCTATGTTCCCTTTCGTCCTTTTTCTGTAGATCGTTTCTATCAAAAGCTTCGATGGTATTTGCCTTCTCCTTACCGGGAGTACCACCTCCGGGTTTTTACGATGGAGGAACCCATTGAGCATCTGATTCCAAACTATTACCGGGAGGCAGTCGATCAATACGATTTCAGAAGACTTCCATATACGGATAAACGGCGTCCCGAGCCGGTTGTTCGGAGGCTGGGCCGGCATGTTGTACCTGCCTATGGGTTAGATGGGCGGCAAATAGCCCTCTGGCATAGCCATGGATGGTATTATAACCAGGAAAAGAAACGATGGGAGTGGCAGCGGCCAAGACTGTTTCAGACGGTAGAAGACCTTTTGCCTATGGCGTTTACCATACCCTATTTAATTCCCATGCTTGAAAATGCCGGAGCCTATGTATGGACGCCCAGAGAACGAGATTTAAATCCGAATGAGGCACTTGTGGATAGCGACGGTTCAACCGGGAACAGCTTCATGGAATGGGCTGGAGAGCCGTATCATGAGCGCTATGCATGGTATGGAAGGATTCCGGAAGAGGACGATGTTAAGGTTTTGTTATATGAAGCTGACAGGGAGTACATCGGACTGGAAACATGGATAAAAGCTGCTCCGGGATTTGGTGCAGGACAACCGCCCTATGAAGACGGAGTCAACCCTTTTCGTACAGGTTCTTTTCATCTTCACCCGGCATCCCCCGAAGGAGATTCTTTTGTCCGTTGGATTCCGGAGGTGCCTGAAAAAGGCCGGTATGCCGTCTATATCTCCTATGTAAGCCTTGATGAGTCGGTTTCAGATGCACGTTACAGGGTGTATCACAAGGGTGGATACACGGACTTTCATGTCAACCAGCAAATCGGAGGGGGCACATGGATTTATTTAGGGCATTTTGAGTTTGATGAGGGCGTTCATTCGGAAAAGGGGCGCATTGAATTGAGTACAAGAAGCCGTTCTTATGGAGTAGTAACGGCCGATGCTGTGCGTATAGGCGGAGGAATGGGAAACATAGTGCGCGAAGGAAGCACTGGCGGGCGGCCACGATATCAGGAAGCGGCCCGGTATCATATGCAGTATCTGGGGATGCCGGATTCTCTGGTCTACCGACTTAGCGGAGGTGCCTCAGATCTGATCGATGATATTCAGGGAAGAGGAGAGTGGGTCAATTTTTTGACGGGAAATCCCTACGGACCGAATAATGCGCGAAAGGAGAAAGGGCTGGGGATACCGATAGATGTTTCTTTGGCTTTTCACACCGATGCCGGAACAACAACAGATGATTCGGTGATAGGTACCTTGATGATTTATAGTACTGAGGGGTTGGATTCTCTTAATACCTTTCCGGATCAGGTATCCAGGCTGGCAAACAGGGATTTTGCGGACATCATGCAGACACAGATTGTTGAAGATATCCGGAAGACCTGGAATCCGGAATGGAACCGACGGTTTTTATTTAACCGTCGATACAGTGAAGCGGTGCGGCCCAATGTGCCTTCGGTCTTGCTCGAACTGTTATCGCATCAGAACTTTTCGGATATGCAATATGCGCATGATCCGCAATTTCGATTTGATGTAAGCCGATCGATCTACAAATCCATGGTACGGTTTATCGCGCATAGAAATCAGCAGGATTACATTATTCAACCACTTCCCGTAAGCCACGTCCGTGTACTGCCTTATGGAGAAAGGCAGCTACGGGTAGCGTGGGAGCCGGTATCGGACCCGCTTGAGACAACCGCTACTCCGGACAGGTTTATCATTTACAAAAGCAAAGATTTTGAGCCCTTTGATCAGGGAAGAGTTACCGATCGGAAGGATTTTATCTTCCGTGAACTTGAGCCGGGATCTGTCTACCGGTTTAAGGTGGTTGCTGTAAATGACGGTGGAAAAAGTTTTCCGTCTGAAATCGTATCGGCGGGTGTGACCACAAACCATCGGTCGCCGGTATTGGTGGTAAATGGATATGAGCGTGTATCCGGACCGGAGGCGGTGGATGAAAAAGGGTTCCGGGGATTTGCCTCGTTTTTGGATCCCGGTGTTCCGGATAGAGAGATGATTCACTTTACGGGGACACAGTTCGATTTTGATCCGAATTCGGCCTGGAAGACCAACGATGCCCCGGGACATGGAGCCAGCCATGCGGATTATGAGACACAGATTATTGCCGGAAACACCTTTGACTTTATGGGTTTGTATGGCCGTCATCTGTTGGATATGAACAGGCCATTTGTTTCGGCTTCTGTGGAAGCGGTGCGTAACCGAATGGTTGATCTGGCGGATTATGAGGTGGTTCTGATGGCTTTCGGGAATCAAAAGACAATCCTCCGCCCGCACTCAGAAGAAGGTGAATTTCAGGTTTTTCCTTTGAGGCTGCAAGAGGAGTTGATACGGTATCTAGATCTTGGTGGAAAACTGTTTATCAGTGGTTCCCATATCGGTTCCGATGTAGAGCGCTGGAAGGCAGAAGAACCTTCCGGTATCAATTTCATTAAAAACTATCTTGGATACCAATTTGAAACAAATCATGCGGCAAGGCGTGGAGTCGTCCAGACGGAAAAAAGTATGGGAATGAACGATGTGCCTCATTTAAAGTTCCATACGGAAATGAATTCAGAGATGTATCATGTCTATGCCCCGGATGCCATCATACCGGTGCGAAGGCCAGACCGATCCTCTTTTCATCAGGAAACAGAGGTCCGTGGTTCTACAGAAAGAAATAGTTTGCAAAAGGCGTTGACTCCCTCCGGACCGGAAGTGCTCTTAAGGTATCATGAAAATCAGTTTGTGGCAGGGGTTGGATATCGTACGGATCACTATGCGGTAGTCTCCATGGGTTTTCCATTTGAGGCCCTGTTGGAGCCGGATCAAAGGGAGAAGTTGTTGAGAGCCGTTTTACGCTATTTGGGAGATGAAGAATAAGCGCCGGTCTTTTTTAATAGATCATTCGAGAACAGGATGTTGCAAAGGCAGGAATTTCTCTTCAATTTGAGCGAAAGATCGTGAAGGCAGCATACATTAATTATTGGTACATTAGCCTATTCCATATAACCGATATTCGATTATACAGCTCTGTATGTATTCATAAGTAATTTATTATTTTTCTTTCCTGCCATGAAAATACTTAAAATTGCGT
>JASCXY010000096.1 GCA_030012235.1 Balneolaceae bacterium ANBcel3
AAGGGACAATTTACCCTGGATGGCACAGAGTACCAGCTTACAATAAATGATGGTGTAAATCATCTTCATGGCGGATTAACCGGTTTTGATAAGGTACTTTGGGAAGTGGTTGAAACCGCGGTGACCAATGATAACCCATCCATAACATTACGATATGTCAGCGAGGATGGAGAAGAAGGGTATCCGGGTACGTTGGAGACCATTGTGACCTACACCCTTGAAATGAATGATCTCCGCATTGACTATGAAGCAACCACCGATGCACCCACTATTCTGAACCTGACAAATCACGCCTACTATAATCTGGGCGGTGAAGGAACCATTCTGGATCATGTCCTTACTATAAATGCAAATGAGTATACCCCGGTTAATGAACATCTGATACCAACGGGTGAAATTAGTTCTGTCAGCGAAACTCCTTTTGATTTTACTTCACCCTATCCCATTGGTGCGAGAATCGATCAGGTCCCCGGTGGATATGACCATAATTATGTTTTATCTCATGAAAAAAATGAGGAAATGATGTTCGCTGCCAAACTGTATGAACCTCAAAGCGGCCGTACCATGGAAATTTATACGCTTGAGCCCGGCGTTCAGTTTTATTCTGGAAACTTTTTGGACGGAACACTTGAAAGCGGAGATTTTGTGTTCGAACAGTACAGTGGCCTGTGCCTTGAAACCCAGCATTTCCCTGATTCTCCAAACCATCCTGACTTTCCTTCTACCGTATTGCGTCCGGGTGAAACGTACACAACTACCACTGTAATGCGATTTGGAGTAGAGTAGACCGTTTGACGATTTTGTTACAACACACTATTAAATATATATTGTCTTATTAATATGCTAAAAGATTTTGAATTATGGTTTATAACCGGGAGCCAGCATTTATATGGCCCCGAAACGCTTGAACAGGTTGCAAAACATTCACAAGCAATCGCATCCGAACTTGACAAAAGTAAAGAACTTCCGGTGAAGGTCGTTTTTAAACCTGTTGTCAAAACGGCAGAAGAGATTTATGAAGTGGTGGTTGAAGCAAACAACACACCGGCCTGTATTGGTATCATAACATGGATGCATACCTTTTCTCCGGCTAAAATGTGGATCTCCGGCTTGAATGCTTTACAAAAGCCCTTTCTGCATTTGCATACTCAATACAACCGCGATTTGCCATGGTCCGAAATAGACATGGACTTCATGAACCTGAATCAGGCCGCTCATGGTGATCGTGAATTCGGGTACATGAGCAGCAGGCTCCGGTTGCAAAGAAAGGTGATTGTAGGCCACTGGCAAGATGCTGAAGTCCAACGGCAAATCGGAGTTTGGTCCAGGGCAGCAGCGGGCTGGCAGGAAATGCAAACTCTCAAAGTTGCGCGTTTTGGTGATAATATGCGCAATGTAGCCGTTACTGAAGGTGACAAAGTAGACGCCCAAATTAAGCTCGGGTTCACTGTACACGGTTTTGGAATCGGGGATCTTCTCGAAGAAATCAACCGCGTTTCCGATGCGGATATCGATTCCCTGGTTGAGAAGATCGAGAAAGAATATCAGGTTGCCGATGAACTGAAAAAAGGTGGAGCACG
The DNA here is from genome assembly GCA_030012235.1 of Balneolaceae bacterium ANBcel3. Taxonomy (GTDB): domain Bacteria; phylum Bacteroidota; class Rhodothermia; order Balneolales; family Natronogracilivirgulaceae; genus JASCXY01. The sequence goes on from JASCXY010000096.1 coordinate 1,581, forward strand.
TCATGAATCCTTGCGTGAATCCGCAAAAATCGAAACCGGACTCCGATCCTTTCTTGACAAAGGAGGTTTCAAGGCATTCACCACAACCTTTGAGGACCTTCATGGACTTAAGCAGCTTCCCGGCTTTGCTGTACAGCGGCTGATGGCCGATGGTTATGGTTTCGGCGCTGAAGGGGACTGGAAAACCGCCGCGTTGCTTCGGGCCATGAAAGTGATGTCCGAAGGACTTACGGGTGGAACTTCATTTATGGAGGATTATACGTATCACTTTCATCCGGATGGTCAAAAGGTTCTGGGCTCACATATGCTTGAAGTGTGTGAATCCATTGCTGAAAAACAACCTGTCGTTGAAATTCATCCATTGGGTATTGGTGGAAAAGAGGATCCGATTCGTTCGATTTTTACGGTTAAACCCGGCCAGGCCATCAATGCTTCTGTAGTTGATATGGGAAACCGGTTCCGGTTAATCGTTAATGAGGTGGAAGTGGTACCTCTTGACATGCCTATGCCTAAATTGCCGGTGGCAAGTGCCCTTTGGGTTCCGAAACCAAACCTGAATATTGGTGCCAGTGCCTGGATTCTGGCAGGTGGTGCACACCATACGGTTTTCAGCCAGAACATTTCTGCTGAATGTATGGAATGCTTTGCCGAAATGGCCGATATCGAGTACCTCCTGATTGATGACAACACCTCCTTGTTTGATTTCAAAAAGGAGTTGAAATGGAATAATATGTATTACCACATGCAACAACGTATCTAAAGGTTTCAATTTACCGTCAAATATTGTCAGACAGAACCGGATATCTCTTTTTACTGTCTGTCTGACAATATGACTCATCGCTCATTCTCAGTAAATTCATGGTACGTGTTATATATACCTGGCTGTTTTGAGTGTCCCGCTTGTTTAATTAACTAGGTCTTTCATGCTTTAAAACATTCAACGTTTATGAACGCTGGTTTTACGCTACTGGATTACATGGTCTTTATTTCCTACGCACTGATGGTACTGTGCCTGGGATTATGGCTGTCGCGAACAAAAAAGGGGGAAGAAAAGGATTCCAAAGACTACTTTCTTGCCGGGGGAAAACTTTCCTGGTGGGCTGTGGGTGCTTCTCTGATTGCCGCTAACATTTCGGCCGAACATTTTATTGCAATGTCCGGTTCAGGTTTTGCTATCGGCCTTGGAATTGCCGCCTATGAATGGATTGCTGCCGTTACACTTATTTTGGTAGCTAAATTCCTCCTTCCGCAAATGATCGATAAAGAAATTTACACCATGCCTCAATTCGCCCGGGAGCGCTATGGTTCCGGGGTAAGTTTCTTTTTCTCGTTTTTCTGGTTATTGGTTTACGTATTTGTAAACCTGACCTCGGTGGCCTGGCTGGGTTCGCTGGCTATTGAACAAATCCTGGGATTTCCCACAAAATACGGAGTTCCTGCATTGTTGATTTTTGCCGGAATATACTCCATCTACGGTGGATTGAAGGCGGTTGCCTGGACCGATATTTTGCAGGTCACTTTTCTAATTGGCGGTGGTTTGATCACGGCGTGGTTTGCCCTTGATGCCGTTTCCGGAAGCGATGGTACAGCAATAAAAGGCTTTACCATGATCCTGGAAAAAGTTCGTGAAACTGCCGGCGATTTGCATTTTTCCATGATTATTCCCCAGGGTGTAGCTGACGTCCCCGACGGAAGCGGCGGATTCAGAGATGTCTTTCTGGACTTGCCAGGACTGGCCGTTATTTTTGGTGCCATGTGGCTTACCAATATTGGCTACTGGGGCTTCAACCAGTACATCATTCAGAAAGGTTTGGCTGCAAAAAACCTGGAAGAAGCAAAGAAAGGCCTTTTATTTGCCGGATATCTCAAAATTTTGATCCCGATCATCGTTATTGTTCCCGGAATTACGGCCTATGTTATGTTTACCTATCCGGAAATTTCGGTCACCAATCTTGAGGATACCATTCGGGTATCGGATGAAGCCTATCCATGGTTATTAAGAAACTTTGCCCCTGTCGGTATTCGCGGGCTTGCCTTTGCCGCGCTGGTAGCAGCTGTTGTCTCCTCGCTGGCATCCATGCTGAACTCCACATCCACCATCTTCACGTTGGATATCTACAAAGATCACATCAATAAACAAGCGACAGAAAGACAGTTGGTTAAAGTGGGTAGAATCACTGCGTTTGTTGCTTTGATTATTGCCATGGTCGCTGCCCGTCCCCTTCTTGGTGGTTTGGATCAGGCCTTTCAATACATCCAGGAATATACCGGTTTTATCTACCCGGGAGTGGTCGTTGTGTTTGGAATGGGGCTTCTCTGGAAGCGTGCAACCAACCGGGCCGCCTTCTGGATTACCATTGTTACCATTCCTCTGGGGATACTTATGAAAACCCTGTTCCCGGATATGCCTTTCATGCTCCGCATGGGATATGTATGTATGATATTAATTACTCTTGCGGTCATATTGGTATTTACAGACCGTCATAAAGTGAAGTCTGATCCCGTAAGTCCTGAAAATAAAAAGCGTCTCTATTTTGCCGGAAGACTCTTTGCTGTATTAGGTGGGGTAACCCTCATATCAGGTTTTCTCTGGGGAACCCCTCTCTTTGGAATGGACTTGCTGCACTTGGGCTTTCAGTCTATTTTCATGATGAGTTTTATTTTCATTTTCCTGTCTGTCATATTCTTTACAAATGCCAACTCGGATACGGAAGATGAAAAAGCATATGAGTTTAATCCAGAGTTATTTAAGACCGATCGTACGTTCTTTATTGGTGCAATGGGTATTGTAGTAATCATTGTATCGCTATATGCGTACTTCTGGTAATACTTAATTCATAAACGACTTACAGAGCGCCTGTACCTGATGGAAGATGCAATCATCGGGTACAGGTGTTTCATATGAAATCTCCTTTTGTAAATTATGCTGGAACAATTAAAACAAGAAGTTTTTGAGGCGAACCTGAACCTGGTTAAACACGGCCTGGTACTTTTTACCTGGGGAAATGTTAGTGGAATTGACCGTGAGAAAGGGCTTGTGGCCATCAAACCGAGTGGCGTTGAATATAACCAGATGAACGCCGGGCAGATGGTCGTATTGGATTTGGATGGAAACATTGTGGAGGGTGATTTAAAGCCTTCAAGTGACACTCCTACACACCTTGAACTCTATCGTGCCTTTCCTGAAATAGGTGGAGTTGTACACACCCACTCAACCTATGCGACGGCCTGGTCTCAGGCCGGAAAAGATCTCCCGATTTGTGGCACCACACATGCCGATTATTTCTCTGATTCTATCCCCTGCACCCGCGACATGACAGAAGAAGAAGTCCGTGGTGCTTACGAGAAGGAAACCGGTTCGGTTATTATTGAACGGTTTAAGCATATTAACCCCATGCATATTCCGGGTGTGTTGGTCAAAAATCATGCTCCGTTTACCTGGGGAAAGAACGTTCATGAAGCGGTTCATAACAGTGTTGTACTTGAAGAAGTTGCCAAAATGGCCTTTATTGCGTTTACTTTGAATCCTGAAACGACCATGAACCCTCTTTTGACAACCCGCCACTTCGAAAGAAAACATGGTAAAAACGCCTATTATGGCCAGAAATAGATTAATCTACACTTAAATTTTTGCACTATGTCAAAGAAGTATGTTATAGGCCTTGATTATGGCTCCGATTCTGCTCGAGCAGTGATTATTGATGCACACACGGGTGACGAAATGGCTTCTGCAGTCAAGTATTACCCGCGATGGGTGGAAGGAAAATATTGTGATCCTTCAAAAAACCAATACCGACAGCATCCGTTGGATTATATCGAAGTGATGGAGTACATTATTGTTGATGCTCTGAAGCAGGCTGGAGGGGACGTAGCACAAAACGTTGTTGGGATCTCCTTTGACACCACCGGAAGTACTCCGGTACTGGTCAATAAAGAAGGTATTCCATTGGCTTTGCTCCCCGAATTTGCTGAAAACCCTAACGCCATGTTTGTCCTCTGGAAGGATCATACTGCGGTTAAGGAGGCGGCTGAAATCAACCGGCTGGCCGGCGAGTGGGAAATCGATTATACCCAGTATGAGGGCGGTATTTATTCATCGGAATGGGTTTGGGCCAAGGTTCTCCACCTGCTCCGAAACGATGAAGCCGTACGCTCGGCCGCTTATTCCTGGGTAGAGCATTGCGACTGGATGCCTGCTCTGATTACGGGAAAACAAGATCCACAGGAACTCCTGCGAAGCCGATGTGCCGCCGGCCATAAGGCTATGTGGGCCGAGGAATGGGATGGGCTGCCTTCTGAGGAGTTTTTAACAGCACTGGATCCTCTTTTAAGTGGCTACAGAAGCCGTTTATACAGAGAAACGTATACCAGTGATGTTAAAATGGGTACCCTCACCAGCGAATGGGCGCAACGACTTGGATTATCGGAAGAGGTTGCTGTGGGTATCGGTGCCTTTGACTGCCATATGGGAGCGGTAGGCGGTGAAGTAACTCCGAATGTCCTCGCACGGGCTATCGGGACTTCAACCTGTGATATCATGATTGCCCCCTACGAGCAAATTGGAGACAAACTGATTGCCGGAATCTGCGGTCAAGTTGACGGTTCTGTGATCCCCGGTTATGTGGGTCTTGAAGCCGGACAGTCTGCCTTTGGAGATATATACGCCTGGTTCAAAAAAGTGATCAGCTGGCCTCTTGAAAACGTTCTGGCGAACACTTCTCTTGTTGATCAAGAGACCCGTGACAAGCTGATTGAAGAGACGATGAAGAAGCTGCTTCCGGTTTTGGAAGCAGAATCTGAGAAAATTCCCATCGAAGAGTCCACCATTGTCGCCGTTGACTGGATGAATGGCCGTCGTACTCCGGATGCCAATCAGGAAGTAACAGGCACCATTGCTGGTTTGAGTTTAGGTTCGGATGCCCCCCGTATTTTCAGGGCACTGGTCGAAGCTACGGCTTTTGGATCAAAGGCCATCGTTAACCGTTTTGCCCGGGAGGGAGTCGAGATTAAAGGGATCATTGGCCTGGGCGGAGTAGCGAAAAAATCCTCTTTTGTAATGCAAACTTTAGCCGATGTGCTGAATATGCCGATCAAGATTGCTTCTACGGAGCAAACATGTGCGTTTGGTGCAGGAATGTTCGCCGCTGTCGCCGCCGGTGTCTATGATAAGGTTGAGGATGCACAAAAAGCGATGGGCAGAGGATTTGAAAAAGAATATCAGCCTGATCCATCTAATGTGAAGAAATACGCTGAGATCTACAAAAAATACAAGCAATTGGGTGCGTTTACAGAAGCAGAGTCCTTTTAGGCAATCAAGCGCTTCTTATAAAACACCCGGACAACTTTTAAGCTGCTTTAACCGATGATTTGTGGTAATGGTATCATCGGTTAAAATATCCGGAAGACTCTTTTTCATCTACGGTAAGCAGTAAAAAGTATATCAGCCATAAAAAAAGGGATATGGAGAAAAAAAACCTCCATATCCCTTTTTTATTACATCTTCAGAAACTCTGCCTCAGTAGAATGCTTCAAAGAAACAGGCATCTGCATAACCATCAGAACTTGATACCAAATCGGAAACGTCCGAGTTGAGCCGTTCCAAAAACCAGCTCTCTGCCATCATTATCAAAAGTCACGTTATTCACTTCTCCATCGAGGCCGCTTCGAAACACCAGCATATAGTATACCTCTACTCCTCCATATAGAAAATCGAGAAAGTGGACATCAAGGCCGGCAACGGCACTCAGGCCTATCCCAAAAAACTCGCCTCCCTGGTTGTTCTTGTTGGTCCAGGTGTTCCCGGCTGCATCTTCACGATGTTGTCTGGATGTTGCATACTGGATGGGAATTTCAGCTCCATAATACGCTGATATTCGCTCATTTTGCAAAAAATGCCACTCTTTTCCTGGAGCTATTTCCATCTGGAACCAGGTGTCGCGGGTATTTTCATCAAAACGATCACTCTCATAGTAAAGACTCGTTCTCAGCCGAAGCGCTGAGTCATGTGAGCGGAAAGAACGAAATCGCACTTCGTTAAACGTTACAGGCACATTTGCCATTGGGCTCATGGTGATTTCAAACGTTTTGGTACCGGCCGTTGGCAGTTGTTGTGCACCAGCGTGTTGAACGCAACAGAGAATCATCATCAGAGCTACCGCTGATAATAGTATATTTTTTGCCATAGTTTTTTATGTGTGGTTCATATTTATAAACTGCTGTCGTTACCATACTTGGTTTCCACAGCATAGGATTGCGAATATAATACAAATAAAAAGATACTTTTACACTTCAGGTAGAGTTTTTCACTTTCTTACTCACCATTTAGAAAACAAAACTTCTACCTGCAGGCCATTATCGGAGGTACGAATATCAAGCTTGCCCCGAATTTGGCGAACCAGGCCATGCATGATGGTATATCCAAAACTTTCCGGATGCTGAAGTGATTCCATATCCCTGACTCCCTTACCGCTGTCCCGTATACTAAATCGCCATTCATTATGGGGCTCTTCTTTCAATTCAACCTCTATACTCCCTTTTTCCTGATTGCTGAATGCATGTTTATACGCATTTGAAATGACTTCATTGGCAAAAAGGCTCAAAGGAATCGCCGTCTGAAGATCCAGCATCAGGGTGTCTGCTTTTACAATAATAGAAATATCCTGATTTTCAGTATTGTAAATACTCTCCAGGCTATCAGCCAGTCTTTCCAATAATATGCTTACGTCAATTTCGGCGAAATTCTTATTCTCATAAACCAACTCATGAACCATCGCCATTGACCTGATGCGATTATGAGTGTCCTTGAGCAGGGTATTTGGGTCTTTTCCGGAAGAAACAAACTCTGTCTCCAGGGATAACAGGCTACAGATAACAGCCATATTATTTTTTACTCTGTGATGAATTTCTGAAAGAAGCACATTTTTTTCTTCCAGGCTTTCGGCCAGCTTTTGTTCCGCCTCTTTTCGGTCGGTAATGTCGGTCGATATTCCGACCAAGCCTACTACCTTCTGTTTATCATTATCAAATATAGGAGTTTTAATCTCCAGATAGACCCTGTGTCTGTCGTGAATATCTGTAGTTTCAAGTTCCTCATGCGATTGCTCTCCATCAATCACCCTCCGGTCAAAGGCATGAACTTTTTCTGTGGTCTCCAAATCAAAAAAGTCCTGGTCGGTTTTCCCGACAAACTTCTTTTCGGTGCATCCAAAAAGTTTCAACGTCTCTTTATTTCCATAGGTATAGCGAAACTTTTCATCTTTCATGTAGACACAAACCGGAACTTCGTCCAAAGCGCTTTTGAGCAGATTCATTTCATGCATGGTTGCTTTTACTTTTTCTTCTGCTCTTTTTCTGTCTGTGATATCCACAAATACTACCGCAAATTGGTCTTTCTCAGGAGAAAAGGCATATACATCGAAATATTTACCAACTTCTTTCGAGTAATTCTCATACGATGTTGGATTCCCCGTTTTTGCAACTTTTCCAAAAACTTCAATCCAATAAGGCTCGGTTTCAGGCATAACTTCCAAAACCGTACGACCAACCAAGTCTTCCGATTTGCCCCCGGTGAGCCTTTCAAAAGCCGGATTCAACTCAAGATAGCGATAATCTACCGGCGTTCCATTTGCATCATAAATCATTTCATGCAAAGCAAATCCTGCCGTCATATTCTCAAAGAGCATTCGAAATCGATTTTCACTTTCTCTCAGTTTTTCTGCTTGCTCGTACTTTTCAGAAACGTCGCTGAAGACGATTACCACTCCGGAAACATGGCCCTCTTCATTTTTTATTGGTGCTGCACTATCGGCAATCTGGAAGGCCTTTCCACTTTTGGTCAGCAATAATGTATCGTTAGACAGTGTGATTGTTTGAGCTGTCCTGAGAACTTTCATGACAGGATCCTCAAGGGGAACTCTGGTTTTGGTGTCTACAATTTTAAAAATGGTATGTACGGGCCGGCCTTTAGCCTCCTCCCAGGTCCATCCGGTCAGCTCTTCAGCCACCGGATTCATTTGTATCAGGTTTCCATTCTCATCCGAAACCAGTACGCCATCACCAATCGAAAGAAGTGTAGCCCGTAATTTTTCTCTACTCTCCCTCAATGCTTCGGTCATTTTTTTTCGCTCTATCAATACATAAGACTGACGAGTGCCAAATGCTATCAACAGCACGATAAAGCCGGTAACAAAGAATATCAAAAGACGTGTACGCATGGATATAATGGCCTGGGCAGAGACCTGTTCGGTGATATCAAGCACTGTAAAAACAATGCCTGCAGAAAAATCTGTTGGATCCAGCGGGGTCGAAGAAAGAATTACTTCCAGCACGTCCCCGTTTTTGTGTTGCCATTGCACCTGAACCACGCCGGTTCCTTTTTCTCTCATCTGCCGGTATTTTTCCGTACCCACGTAATGATATCCCTCTTCCGAAACATACAATACCCTGGCACTCTGACCGATTAATTCTTCACGACTATAGCCTGTGAGCTCTACAACATACTCGTTGATATCTGTAAACACCCGGTTTGTAACAACTCCAATGCCCGTTGGTGCCGTTGAGAAAATATTTTCCAG
>JASCXY010000097.1 GCA_030012235.1 Balneolaceae bacterium ANBcel3
CAGTAGATTTTATGAGCATGAAGGATGACACAGATGATGAAGACAACGGATCTGGTGACGAACATGAATACGGCTCTGTCACAGATATCGACGGCAACCTGTATAAGACAATTGCGATCGGAGAACAGGTTTGGATGGCTGAGAATCTTCGCGTAACCCGATATCAGGATGGGTCCGACATTCCGACGGGCTTAAGTGATGAAGAGTGGGACAACACCACAAACGGAGCAATGGCCGTTTATGATCATACTCACCATTTAGCCACACATATACGCTCAGAACAGGAAATGGAAGAAGCATATGGCCGATTGTATAACTGGTATGCTGTAGATAACAACCCCGGACTCTGTCCGGAAGGCTGGAGTGTACCAACAGATGAGGAGTGGGCTGCTCTTGTAGCGTTTGTTGAATCACAAGGGTTTCCGAATAACAGATTGGATCCGGATGGTGCTGGAAATGCCTTGAAGTCGCGGCGACAGATAGATAGCCCATTTGGAGAACCCTGGGCAACCGATGTGCATCCGCGATGGCGTTCCGACGACAGACATCATGGTAAGGATACATTTGGCTTTTCCGGCCTGCCGGGAGGCTTCCACAGCGACGCCCTGGGGCTGTTCGGATACTGGTGGACTTCTTCAGAGTTTGTTGAGGAGTCTGCCTGGTTCCGAAGATTAGGTTACTCAACCGGTTTTCTTGACAGGGTGCAGTTCAGAAAACAATACGGCATGTCAGTCCGTTGCATCCAGAATTGACCATAAACCATTTTACATGCTTCGCCTGTGTCGGTGGTACCGCTCTCTGCATACTCACCCGGGAGACATTGTTGTGGCTGATATGGATGGCGTTGTGGTAGTTCCGCGCCGGGTTGCGGTTCGTGTCGGACAAATTGCTTATCAGGAACTGGTGGATGATATTGAAGGCCGCCGGGCGCTGTATAAAGAACCTGGCCTGCCCATGGATGATACCGTACGCATCCGCGAAGCACCTGATGTTTTCTTTGAGCGACTGGGTTTACCTGACCCCAATACCTCTCAATAATGCTATCCGCCTTTCATCTACCCGGTGAAAGGCTTTTTTTTGAACATATAAACGGAGACATCCCGCCTTCGTTTGGAACCCTTTTTGAAGAGAATATCCAAAATCCGTATATTTAAATGCTATTACAACAGGTTGTCGTGTTTCTTTTAATGGACTCAATACCAGCATGGAGATTCTAAAACAGGCTATGGCCTCCAAATTCTTCAAGCACTCTCAATTTCTACCAACCATCTCACTTTAACAATATTCCTATGTATACTTTTCTTCTCTTTTTTGCAGCCAATCCGGAAGGTGGCGGCAATGCTTCCGGCCTGATTTTTCTTGCAGCCATATTCCTCGTCTTTTACCTTTTTATTATTCGACCGCAATCCAAGAAGCAAAAAGAAATTCAGAATAAGGTAGCCGCTATAAAAAAAGGAGACAAAATTGTAACATCCGGCGGAATCGTTGGACTGGTTACATCTATTGATGATGACTCTGTCATGCTGGAAATAGATAAAGATGTTAAGGTCAAATTGCTAAAAAACGCCATCGTAGATGTAAATCCGCAAAAATAACGATTATAACCTTCACTCTTATTCCCGAAACTCCATATGTCCGATAAAGAAAAGCCTCTTTTTGATACCATTGAATCTGCCATTGAAGACATCAAGGCCGGAAAGATGGTAATTGTGGTGGACGATGAAGACCGGGAAAATGAAGGTGATTTTATTATGGCTGCGGAGAAGGCTACTCCGGAGCATATTAATACGATGATCACGGCCGGAAGAGGTCTGTTGTGTGTACCCCTGACCCGCGAACGGGCCTATGACCTGCAACTGGAACCCATGGTTACCCAAAACACCGATGCCATGGAAACGGCGTTTACGGTTTCTGTGGATTTTCGAAAAGGGACAACCACCGGCATTTCTGCCTCTGACCGTGCTGCTACGGTTTTGGCGCTAACCGATCCGGATGCCCGCCCGGAAGATTTCAGGCGGCCCGGACATGTATTTCCTCTCATCAGCCGTGAAGGTGGTGTTTTACGTAGAGCCGGTCATACCGAAGCAGCCATTGACCTTGCCCGCCTTGCCGGTTGTCGTCCAGCCGGGGTCATCTGTGAAATCATGAATGAAGACGGATCCATGGCACGGCTGGATGATTTGCTCCATGTCGCAAAAAAAAGAGACATGAAGCTTATTACCATCAAGGATCTTATTCAGTATCGGACTCAAAAAGAAAGCCTTGTACGTGAGGCCCTTGACATTCAGCTTCCAACTATTTACGGTGATTTCAGGCTCCATGCTTTTGAAGAAAAACTTACCGGAGCGGTTCACCTGGCGCTTGTCAAGGGTTCATGGGAAGAAGATGAGCCGGTTTTGGTGCGTGTTCACTCGTTATGCCTGACCGGAGATGTGTTCGGGTCTAAGCGCTGCGATTGCGGAGATCAACTGCATACCGCGCTTCGCATGGTAGATGAAGCCGGACAGGGTGCAGTACTGTACATGAATCAGGAGGGAAGGGGAATTGGCCTGATTAATAAGCTCCGTGCCTACAAACTTCAGGAAGAGGGCATGGATACGGTGGAGGCCAATGAAGCACTTGGATTTAAATCCGACCTGAGGGATTACGGCATTGGAGCTCAAATGCTGAGACATCTGGGTGTGAGAAAAATGCGGCTGATTACCAATAATCCGGCAAAACGGGTTGGTCTTATTGGCTACGGACTCGAAATTGTTGAACGTGTACCCATTGAAACTGAGTCGTACCCCGAAAATTTACGGTATCTGAAAACCAAGCGGGACCGGATGGGACATGATCTCAAAGCACTCGACCCGCACGACCACATCGATATCCTGAAAAGCATATTGCACTAATCTCGCAGCAGCAGAAATTTATTTTTCTGTCAGAAAGTATTTTTTCAGCAATTCTTCGAGGCCTTTCCAGGCTAAATCTGCACATGGAATACGGGTGGGGTATGTTTTTATCTCCCCCAGTGCCAGAATTTCCTCCGATACACCTTCGGGAGGTTTTCCATCACTCTCCAGCAGCCACTCACGGACGTTTTTTACTTCTTCCTGAGCCTCTTGCAGTTCCTTATTCTTCATATGCTGACACAATACCGAAGCCGAAGCGATACAATAAAGGCATCCTTTCCCCTGAAAAAATAACTCCTTCAACGTGTGCTGTTCAACAACCGCATACAACGCTATCTGATCCCCGCAGGCTCTGTTTACAGCGGTAAATGATACGTTTTTCTGCGCAGGAACAGTATGATTGAAGGGAAATTTATAGTGTTTCAGCAGGTTTTTGGTGCCCTGATTCATGTCCTGTTACCAATAGGCAGGTTCGCTCTTGTTGCCAACACAGTGACGCTTACTGATCTGTAGCCGCTATAGCATCTGTATTTCCATTCTGTTCGTCGGCAGAATGCTCTTCTTTTTCCTGATATTCAGGAAGTAATTTTTTAAAAAACAGCAACAGCAAGATGATCGCTACAGAAATAGCGCTGTCTGCAACATTAAAAATGTATGGAAAGACGTCGAAGCCACCAATACTCCATTTAAAATGGATAAAATCAACGACATGTCCATCCAGAACCCCGCCGTATCCACCCACATATCCCATAAAAAAGCGGTCTGAAATATTCCCGAGTGCTCCCCCGACGATAAGCCCCATGCAAATCATATAAGCCATATTAGCCTGGCTCATCGTCTTCCAGACATAAATCAGGATAATGATGGTAGCGACAATAGCGACCAGGCTAATGATCCAGGTATCTGCCCAGTGGATTCCCATGGCCATACCCGGATTCTTGGTAAAATTAAACGCAAGCCACCCCTCGATCAATGTATATTGATGCAGCTCCGGGGTGGTTCTGACGATGTATTTTGAAAGCTGATCCAGAAACAATATCGTCAGTGCGACTCCGCTGAAAACCTGGAGTTTCTTACGATTATTTTCCAAAATAGTTAGCGGCGTTTCAACTTCGCTTCGATGCTAATTTGCGTATGGGGTACCGCTTCAAGCCTGCCCTTGGATATTTTTTTCCCTGTGACTTTACAGACACCATACGTTTTATTATTTATCCGCCCTATTGCATCGTCAAGATACTTGATGAACTTCTTCGTTCTGTTAAACAACATATACGTTTTTTCACGTTCCTGAGCATCTGTCCCTGCATCGGCCATATGAAATGAATACGCAGACTCATCGGAAGAGTTCTCAGTACTCTCTTTGAGCGCGTCCATCAACAGATTCAGGTCGTGCTCGGCGTCTTCCCGTTTTTTGATGATGATAGAACGAAAATACTCCAGTTCTTCATCGCTGTATGGAGATACTCTCTCTCCGTTGTCTTTGGTTTCCTTGCTCATAGCTGCGAAGGATTAAAAGTTGGTATTACGTTGAATCGCAATGGTACACATCCTTCCGTCAATATCCCATTGCTTTGTGAAATCTGATTCACCAGCGTCTTCAAAGGTTATAGATTCCGCCAGTGTTTCGCTTTTAACATATTCCTGCATCGCTTCAATAGATGCCTTCATGACATCATCGCCTTCCAGGTATACATCTATACGGTCTGTCAGTTCAAAACTGGCTTCTTTCCGCATATTCTGGACACGATTGACGACTTCCCGCGCTATTCCTTCACGAATAAGTTCTTCGTCAAGCTCAGTATCCAGCGCTACCGTCACCCCGTCTTCGGACTCAACGGACCAGCCTTCAAGCCCGTGACGGGAAACTTCAATATCATCTATGGTAAGGGTTATCGGTTCTTCGCCAGGTAATTCAACGATCCACTCACCCTTTTTTTCAAATTCTGAAATTTGTTCTGTTGAGAGCTCCCGAACTTCGGCAGCAACGGCTTTCATACGCTTACCCAGCCTCTTCCCTAAAGCGGGATAATCGGGCTTGGCACTTTTTTGTACGATACCGGAATCATCATCAACATATTCAATTCGTTTAACGTTTACTTCATCTAATATAATATGTTTTACGGAATCAATTGCCAAATACTGTTCTTCACTATTTGCAGGAACAATAATCCGTGCCAGAGGCTGGCGGACATTGACATTGATTTTATTCCGGATACGAAGCACAATGGATGAAATGGTACGGGCCATATCCATCCGGTATTCCAGTTCCCGGTCTATGGCTGTCTCCTCAACAGACGGATAAAAGGTAAGGTGAACCGATTCTTCCTCAAAACCGGTCACTGTATTCAGATTACGGTACAGCCACTCAGAGAGAAATGGGGCAAAGGGACTTGAGATTTTAGCCAGATTCACCAGGCATTCATACAATGTCTGATACGCTGCTGTCTTGTCCAGGCTCTTCCCTTCCTTCCAAAACCGCCTTCGGTTCCTTCGTACATACCAGTTACTCAGGTCATCCGCAAAACGCTCAATCTCCCGGACCGCTCTGGTCGGCTCGTATTCATCCATATAGGAATCAACCGCCTTAATCGTACTGAACTGTCTGGAGATAATCCATCGATCCATCTCAGAACGTTCGGTATAGGGAATGGACGTTCCGGAGTAGTTCCACTTGTCAATGTTGGCATACATAGCCATAAATGAATACATACTGACAAGCGTGTTAAAGAACTTACGCTGTGTTTCCTGAAGTCCTTCCTCACTAAACTTGAGATTTTCCCATGGCGAAGAGTTGGACATCATGTACCAACGGGTAGTATCTGCGCCGTATTTGCTGATAATTTCAAAGGGATCTACGGTGTTTCCCTTTGTTTTACTCATTTTTTCGCCTTTTGCATCCAAAACCAATCCGTTTGATACGACGTTTTTATACGCCGGTTTATCAAAAAGCATGGTTGCAATGGCATGCAGTGTATAAAACCATCCACGGGTTTGATCCACTCCTTCTGCAATGAAGTCTGCAGGAAAATTTTCTTTAAAGAGCTCTTTATTATCAAATGGATAGTGGCGCTGCGCAAAGGGCATCGCACCGGAGTCAAACCAGACATCCAGCAAGTCCGGAATGCGCCTCATGGTACCGCCATCTTCGGCCTTCCATGTGATATCATCAATCCAGGGGCGATGCAGATCTATTTCAGCATCTTCGGAAATGGCTCCCTTTTCACGAAGCTCTTCAATACTTCCAATGCACACCATTTCTTCCGGGTTTGAATCATTGACCCAGATGGGTAACGGGGTTCCCCAGTAGCGCTGTCGCGATATGGCCCAATCCACGTTATTTTCCAGCCAGACACCAAACCTTCCGCTTCCTGTACTAGCCGGCTTCCAGTTTATCGTCTTGTTCAGTTCCACCATCCGGTCACGAACTTCCGTAGTACGAATAAACCATGACTCCACCGGGTATGACATCAGCGGGGTCCCTTTTCTCCAGTCATGCGGATAATTGTGCAAGCAGGTTTCATGGCGAAACATTTGCCCGCGTTCCTTAAGATCCCGCGAAATAGCTTTGTCGGCATCCTTGAACCACTGGCCTGCATACTCTTCAACAACCGCATCAAAACGCCCTTCCCGGTTCACCGGGTTAAACATCGGAATGCCCTCTTTGCGACACACCTCATAATCATCTGCTCCAAATGCCGGAGCAATATGAACAATACCGGTTCCGTCTTCCAGAGTGACAAATTCTGCTGTTACAATACGCCAGGCTTCCTCTTTTTTGATGCTGTTCAGGGCATACGGGAATAAAGGCTCGTAGGTCCGGCCGGCAAGATCTGATCCTTTCAGTTCCTCGACCACTTCATACTCCCCGTCATTCAGCACTTTGCCCAGCAATGCTTTTGCCATGTAGTAAAACACGTCCTGTCCATCACGGGAATAACGTACTTTCACATAATCCAACTCCGGGTGAACCGCCAAAACCATATTGGAAATCAACGTCCAGGGGGTGGTTGTCCAAGCCATAAAAAACGTATTTTCCTCGCCGTCGGCTTTAAATGTAACATAGACGGAAGGATCCTGAACCTCTTTATATCCCAGGCTCACTTCATGAGAACTAAGCACGGTTCCACTGCCCGGGGAATACCACTGAATTTTGTACCCTTTATAGATCAGACCTTTATCAAAAAGCTGTTTAATAGACCACCAAACCGATTCTATGTAGGAGTTATCAAACGTTACATAGGGATCATCCAGATCCACCCAATAACCCATACGATCCGTTAACCGGTCCCATTCCCCTTTATAGCGGAGGACGCTTTCCCGGCAACGGGCATTATACTCGGCTATGCCATACTCTTCTACCTGAGACCGGCCCTGAAGCCCAAGTTCTTTTTCAACTTCAATTTCTACAGGGAGCCCGTGTGTATCCCAGCCGCCTTTTCGATCAACTTTGCACCCTTTTAGGGTTTTATAACGACAAAAAAGATCTTTTACCGTCCGTGCCATCACGTGGTGAATGCCCGGCCTTCCATTTGCGGTCGGAGGCCCTTCATAAAAGGTAAACGGGATTCCGTCCTGGCGTGTTTCCAGACTTTTCTCGAAGACACTATTCTTTTTCCACCACTCCAGCACTTCCAGCTCGGTCTTGGCGTATTGTAACTGTTTTACTTCTTTAAACTTGGTACTCATAATATAGAGCGTGTTCTCTGCCTCTGTTTTTTGACAAGACAGTAAATATACGAAAATATTCTATTAGTCATGAGGGCGGATCAAGAGCTACTCATACCCGGAACCCCAAGGGTGTTGTTCCGGGAAGATAAGAACCGGCATGCCGGCAATGGTATCCTTTTATCACCCTCAGCATGCGGGTACGCCTTGAAACTCATTAAAAAGTCCACGATAATAATTAGGCAAAGATAACACTCCTTAAATCAAGTAACCAAAAAGAATCATGTCTAAAAACCAACCTGTTTACAGAAGCATCACCAAAGAAAACCCTTACAAAGTCTGCTTTGTATGTCTTGGAAATATTTGCCGCAGCCCAACCGGGGAGGGCGTTATGCAGCATTTGGTTAACAAAGAAGGATTATCCGCCTTCATCGAGTCTGATTCGGCGGGTACCGGAGCCTGGCATGTGGGGGAACCGGCAAACAGTAAAAGCAGTATGATCGCCGAAAAGTACGGTGTTAAGCTTCTGTCACGGGCCCGCAAATTTGAATATTCCGACTTTGAGTATTTTGATCTGATTCTGGCAATGGACAAAGAAAACTTGCGGGATTTGCACCAGCTTGACCGAAAAAAACAGTTTAGAGAAAAGATTATGCTGATGAGAGCGTTTGACCCCATGCCGGAAAACAAGGAGGTTCCGGATCCGTATTACGGAGGAATACACGGATTTGAAAATGTCTTCCAGATGGTCATGCGGAGCTGCGAGCAGCTTCTCGCCCTTTTGAAACCCCACATTCGCACATAAAAAAACCACCATTCACAAAATAATCCTGAACCTATGACGAATGCGAGTCCCCTTGAAGTCTTTATTTCTGACAGGTTTAATGCGCAGATAAGGGACATGCATCCTGCCGGCGGCGGGTGTATCAATCAGGCATTTAAGGTGTCCCTTTCTGATGGCCGCTTCCTTTTTCTGAAAAAAAACCGGATCGGGCTGCTTGATATGTTTGAGAAAGAAGCCCGCGGACTGGAACTTCTTCGTCAGCATGGTTCTGAGGTTGTTGTACCGAAGGTGGAAGGTGTTATAGCCGATCCAGCCGCCCATGAAGCCCTTTTGATTTTATCCTTTGTAGAGGAAGGGCGTCCGTCAGGGTCGTTTCATGACGACTTTGGCGCCGCACTGGCTGATCTGCACCAAACGGTTTCCTCCCGCTATGGCCTCGATGAGGATAATTACATCGGGAAACTTCCGCAAAATAACGAATGGAAAGAAGACTGGATTTCCTTTTTCATAGAAAACAGAATAATGCCTCAATGGGAGATGGCGCGTAATTCCGGCTTTTTTCAGAAGAAGGACCAGGAGGCTCTGGATCGCTTTTTTACCCGGATTTCTGATCTTTTCCCGGATGAACCTGCCTCTTTGCTTCATGGTGATTTATGGGGTGGAAACTACTTGTGCAACACCCAAAACAAGCCGGTTTTAATAGACCCTGCGGTATACTATGGCCATCGGGAAATAGAACTTGCTTTTACCACGTTATTTGGAGGTTTCTCCTCCGGCTTCTATGACGCCTATCAGTCGGCCTGGCCTCTGCAACCCGGATTCAATAAACGAACAGATCTTTATAATCTATATCCTCTGCTGGTGCACGTTAACCTATTTGGCGGAAGTTATGCCGGCCAGGTTTCTTCCATTCTGCGACCGTTTTAATATCGGCAACCAACGCTCCTTTTGACTGAAAACCTTCGTCTATGCCTGTTTATGGCGTACCATTCTTCCTTTTGTTTCGTTAACTTATAAGGATACGAAAGATACAGGTTAGCCGTATCTTCATTTTATACCGAATCACAAACGGCTCCATTGATGTTCATACTTTCGAACCAGGGCAGACCTTTTATTTTATTTTTTTTCGCAGCCGTCTTATTGATACAGGGTTGCCGTTCAGGAAAAGAAATCACCACTTCCGACAAAAGTGAGCCGGATATAGTACAACTTGCTGAAACTCCGGAAGCCCGCTCTGCATACATTCGTGGCCTTTCTGCCATGCAACTGGAGGATTACGAAGAAGCAGAACGTTTTCTGATGGAAGCCTACGAAACGCTCTACAACAGTGCGGGAGTAAATTATACGCTCGCCACGTTATATACTGCTCAAAGCGACTATTTCAATGCCATTTATTATGGACAGAAAGCAGCTGAACTTGAACCGGAAAATACATGGTACCGGCTTTTACTTGTTCACGCTCACCGGGCTACCGGAAACTATCAGGAGGTGATTTATCATCTGGATGCTATCCTGGAAACCGACCCTGGCAATCTGGACATATTGCTTCTGAAGGCTCAGATACAGCATGAACGTGGTGATTATGCCGGATCCAATAAAACATATGAATCTATTCTGAAACGAACCGGCTCTGACCGCGCCATACACTACCATCGTATTAATAATTATTCCAGAATGGATGATACAGATGGAGTCATCAGAGAACTGAACCTGATTCTTGAACACGACCAGGGAAGTATCAATACCCTCTTGATGCTTGCTCAGTTTTATCTGGAACAAA
>JASCXY010000098.1 GCA_030012235.1 Balneolaceae bacterium ANBcel3
ACTCTGTTTAGATCACCAAAAGTTGACATGATGTCCTCCTTTATTTGTTTGTCTGTGCTGTTGCTTAAAAACGTTGCGTTTGTGTTACGCTTACTGGATTTATCGCATGGACTTTTCCGATCTTAAATTTTTTTTAAAAAAAACGTTATATATTAATAAAAACAAAGGCAGCCAATGACATACAAGTGTGATTTATAATGGGCGGGTGACGTGATATTCATTGTTATTTTTCATCCGCAATGATTAAATTGTGAATAAGATGTTGAAATCTTGTTGAAGGGTTCGCTTTTCCCTGGAGTATTGAATGGCTCTGTTCTATATATCTGAGCACCAGATTTCAGGGGGATTACATTTTTACAATGTATATAGGAAGAAGTTTTCGATTTTTCTCCTGACGCTACACAGATTTCTATTCATAGGTTGTCATTCATGATCGGTGTCAAAGCATAACGATATGTTTATTATTACTGAAGCAGATACCGAAAACAAACCAGGGTCCATGAAAAAAAGAAAGCGGAACATCCCGTATGGGAAAGAAAGCGATGTTTCGACAGCGCCGGGGAAATCGTTTTACCGCATTTCAGAGGATGGACCGTCGCCTGTGTACCAGCTTTTAAAACAGATGGAAGAGCTGGCCGGCAGGCATAAGAAAATGGAGCAGGAAGCCAAAGCCCGAAAGAGGGTGCTTTCTTTGACGGCACACGATTTAATGTCTCCAATCAATGCGATTAGCGGATACCTGGATTTAATGAAGTTTAGCCTGGATACCGAAGCTGATGTAGATCAGATCAGGCGCTACAGGGACAAAATTAAAAATGGTATCAATGATATCACCAATATTGTTCAGCAGTTGAGAGAGATGAGCAAGCATGAAGATTTGCACGATTTCATGCCTTTGGATGTGGATTTGAATTGGGTGGTCAGGGATGCTTGTGATGTTATGGAAGGAGCAGCTTTGGCAAAGGAGCATGAGCTTGAGTGTCTCTTAACGCCGCAGCCTGTCTATGTAAGTGCTGATTTGCCCCGCCTCAAACGGATATTATTTAATTTAATCAGCAACTCCATAAAATATACTCCAAGAGGGGGAGGGATTACCGTCCGTGTTACCTCTGATGATGCCAATGCCATGGTTTCTGTCCAGGATAACGGCCTGGGAATTCCCAAAGACTCTTTTCAGGACATATTTAAGGCTGAAACGAAATTGCACTATTCCGGTACAGAGAACGAATCCTCTTCTGGACTCGGTTTATATATTAGTGCTCATTTCGCCAAACAGATGAAGGGAAGAATTACTCTTGAAAGCGAACTTCGGAAAGGTTCCAGTTTTACACTGCATCTGCCCTTGTCTGATTCATCTTCTTCACAAAATGGACATTCTAAACCTGATGAGAGCTCCTCATCGGTATCCTGATTCGCTGGAGGGTTACAGGGGTTGGAGCATTTTAAAATGATCTTTTCTGTTGGTTCAGTAGTTCGGTTAAGTGCCACTGCTATAAGGCTATATAGAAATAAAAAACTTTCGTCCGGTAGCTGAGTAGTGGAAGTCGAGGGTAACCACATACAATTTGTGACGAATAATATCCAATTTTTCATTTTGAATAATTTCCGGCCGGTACAGGCGCTGATTCGAAAGTAATTTGCTGGCTTTTACTTCCGATTGTAATTGTACGATATCCAGGTGGCCTGGAACGAAAAAAAAATCAAAAAACTCATCAAAATTTTTATTCAGGATGAGTTGAAACATATCAGGAAGCGCTTGAGCCAAAGCGGTTTCTTCCTCCCGGTCGGATTTTCGTGCATACGGCTGCTCATCTTTTTCTTTGTCATCGGTTCGTGATCCTTTGTCGGGGAGCCGGAACGTGACAGGAATCCCTCTCTGATGGTACGGATTGGTTTGCGGTACCACAGGAACCGCATCCGCAGGCTGTACTTGCCCTTGTGGTATGGGCTGTGCAACTGGATATATCATACACTATATATATAGTCCACGTTCACTTCATGTCACGGAGAATAGAACATAGAGATCTCTGGGTTATCTTACGTTATCGTCTATTTTAAAAAAGCCTGAACCCACTACATCTGCGGACGTTCGGTCAGTAGGAGATCTCGTCTCCGCTCTTCATCCAGTATTTGTCAGGGGACCATTCCAGTATCTGGCCGTTTTTCTTCTTAACCCACTGATATTCAAAAAAGGTATTGGCGGGTAGTCTGAGCTGGATTTCCCAGGTAGGATAGGAGGAGGGGTCCATGGGGCCGATGGCTTTCGAAGGATCCCAGGAGCCCAGCTCCGGAATATTCCCGACAAGATAGATGTTCTCGCCGGGGATGGTTTCGGCGTGGACATCAATAATGGTGTTTTCGGCTTCTTTTGAGGGCCGGGTTTCGGTGTCGGTAAGCCAGTAAAACTCGTAGGGCTCCAGAACAATCTCATTAAAACTGAAATCAAACACCCGATGGCTGTATAAATCAAAGAAAAATCTTTTTCGCCATTCGTCCGGAAGAGACTGTGTGGATATATGTATAGGTTTCCTGGAAAAATTAGATAAAAATAAGGCCTTCTGGCCTTTGTAGCTACGTTCGAAGCAGAATACTGCATCGTGTTCGATCAGAAACAGCCGGTCTTTGGATGCTCCATGCAAAACGGGATTCATTTTGCGTGCCTCAATGAGTTTCAGGAACTCTGAAAACAGCCGATGTTCAATAGTACCGGGTGAATTGCGAAGCTCGGCTTTGTCCCAGTCCATCGGTGGACGATGCACCCACCGGTTATCCCTCATTTTCAAAGGATTGGACAAATACCCATAGTAATTGGTCTGCCCGATTTCGTCCCCCATATACATCAAGGGAATTCCTTTCCAGGAAAAAATGACATTATTAATCAACATGATTCGTTTTATCGCATCATTCATTCCCTCATCATCGGTTTCCACCATGGTTTTCTGGAGGCCGGAAAGGGAAGCCAGGGTACCTGAAACACGAGCTTCTCCAGAGTAATAATCACGCTGAAAGGCGTATCCTTCCGCATAGCTTCCGGAAATTTTACCCGTATAAAAGTCGGTGCAGAACATACGGGTATGGTGGCCGTTTTGGTTCACGGCACCCGCAAACTCATCCGAAATACCCCATCCAATATCGTCATGGCAACGGACATAATTAACCCAGGATGTATTTTGAGGAGCCCGGGGCAAACTGTGCAGGGAAGTACGCAGCAAGTGTGTATTTTCTGCAGCAAGAGCATGCCATAAATGGCACATCAACGTTGCATTATAGGCGAGGTCGCACTCTTTTCCTTCAAAACCGTCACTCCCAAGATACCGGATAATTTCCTCAGGTCCCACGATGGCCTCCGCCTTAAACAACACCCCCGGAGAAATGATTCTGAGCAGGGCGCGGTATGCCTGCAGGAGGTGGTGGGCTTCATTTTGATTCTGGCAATGTGTTCCCAGTTTTTTCCAGAGATAGGGAACCGCGTCAAGGCGAAGACAGTCGGCACCGGTATTAATCAGATGCACCATCTCATCGAACATGGCATGAAAAACATCGGGATTGGCATAGTTTAAATCCCACTGGAACTCATAAAAGGTAGTCCATACCCACTTGTCCATTTGAGGGTAATAACTGAAGTTGCCGGGTGCAAAATCCGGAAAAACCTCAATGAGGTGGCGCTCATACATATCCGGCATCGTTCGGTCATCAAACATGTGATAAAACTTTTGATAACGGGGATGCCCGCTCATGGCTGCCTGCGCCCAGCCGTGTTCTTTGGCTGTATGATTCATGACAAAGTCCAGCACCAGATTAATGCCTTCCTGATGCAGAATCCGGGATATTTTCCGGAGCTGATCGTAGGTTCCGAGCCTTCGGTCAATATCCCGATAGTTTTGTACGGCATATCCCCCGTCATTCAGTCCGTCACGGGGCCGGAGCAAGGGCATCAGATGAAGAAAATTGATGCCCATTTCCTTTAAGTAAGGGATTTTTTCCCGAAGGCCTTTCAAGTCTCCGGAGAATAAATCGACATAAAGAACCCCTCCAACCAGTTCTTCACTTTGAAACCACAGCTGGTTTTTTTCCCGTTCAATGTCCAGCTCCTGCATATCCTTTTTCCGATCCATAAGTCCTTGCAGGATGGAATCAAAGATGCGGATGATCCAGCGTTGTTGCTCAAAGCCATCCCCGTAAATGGCGGTGTAAAATCTCCAGAAATCATCAAAGTTTTTCTTAATTCTGTTTTTTAAAAAGGGATACCTCCGGTAGTTAGGTTCATAGCGGGCAATGATATCTCTTTTTAAAAGAGCACGCTTATCTCCCTGCTTCCACTCTTCGCGTGAAATATTGACAGGTATGAATTGAGAAACGGACCTTGGATTCCAGGTTTTTAACGCCATGGGTATTCAGATGCTTGTCGTTGATGTATGGGCATTGCAGTATGCGAAAAAAAACTACAACAGGAAAGCGGAACGATAAAACGGGGTGCGTTGGTACCGCAGGCTCATACTACGGACTGAATGACCGCTGAAGGGAGTTCAGGCATTGCCCCTTTACGTGC
Source organism: Balneolaceae bacterium ANBcel3 (assembly GCA_030012235.1). Taxonomy (GTDB): domain Bacteria; phylum Bacteroidota; class Rhodothermia; order Balneolales; family Natronogracilivirgulaceae; genus JASCXY01. The sequence continues at coordinate 4,550 of JASCXY010000098.1, forward strand.
AGAAACATGGCCGGCATAGGTATTGGCAGCCGTAATAGCAACATCCAGCGGAGATTTTCGGAGCAAATGATGGGTGAGAGCCGCTGTAAAGGCATCACCTACACCAACAGAGTCTCCATAAGTGTTGTCAACGGGGTAAATCGGCTCTATGAGATGTTGATCGGGAGTCATTATCTCTGCTCCCTCCACACCTTTGGTCAGGCAGATTACGTCAACCCCTTTTGTATTAAACAACCAGTCTTTCAGATCACTCACTCCAAAGGTGTCCGCAATATTTTTCCACTCCGATTCATTTAGTTTGAGTACATCGGCCAGTTCTATGGTTTGATCGAGAGTTTCCGGTGTAAAATGTGGCGGTCTCAGGTTAATATCAGCGACTTTGAGGCAATCTTTGCTGGTGTGATTCAGAAACTCCCTGATGGTTTTACGGCTGACAGAGTCTCTCTGAGCCAATGTTCCGAAACAAACAGCCTGACTCTCTCTTGCCAGGTCCATCCACTCCGATGAAAAGGAGAGATGATCCCAGGCGACCCCTTCCGGAATGGTGTAGGAGGCTTCGCCGTTTTTCATCACAATTTCAACGGTACCCGTGGGAACACGTTGATCTATTTGGATCGAGGAGGTATCCAGTCCATGTTTTTTGAGGATGGATAAGAGCTCATGTCCGTCATCATCATCACCTATCCGGCTGGCTGGAATTCCCTTATTTCCAAGCTTGGTTGCATGAAAAGAAACGTTTGCCGGAGCTCCGCCCGGCCTTTTATATTCCGGGAATACATCCCATAAAAGTTCTCCTAATCCAGTTATTACAGGGTTTTTCATAAAGTCTCCCTCCTTTTTTTACTTCATAGTTGCAGGACAAAATAAGCAGGATCTTCAAATAATGAAATCAGTCAGAAAGGGTTGAAGCTGCCGGGCTGTGGTCAGCGGTCCTAAAAGAACGGATCCACTCTTGCAGTTTTATAAATGCCGAGGTAATGGCAACGTAGACGACAGGAATAAAAATCAGGGTAATCAGTGAAGAAACAGAAAGCCCGCCGATAACAACCCTCGCAAGAGAAGCCTGTATTTCGCCTCCGGCTCCGGTACCGATTGAAAGTGGAATCATTGCCAGTACGGTAGTCATGGTGGTCATCATGATAGGTCTTAAGCGCAGCTTTGCCGCTTCTACAACCGCCCGGTAGAGAGGTAACTCTTTCTCCCGTCTCATAAGATTAATGTAGTCAACCAGGACAATAGCATTGTTCACAACAATTCCAATGAGCATGATCATACCCATAAAGCTCTGAAGATTCAATGTAGTGTTGGTCAAAAGGAGTGCGGGAACCACACCAATAAGAGCGAGGGGCACAGAAAACATAACGATCAGGGGATCAATAAAACGTTCAAACTGTGCAGCCATCACCATATAAATCAGGACGAGCGCCATAATAATGGATAGCATAAAATCACGCTGTGCCTGTTGCTGCTCTTCATATTCCCCTCCAAAATAAACAGAAAAGCCATCCGGCATAGGGAAATCTCTTAGTTCTTCCTCAATCATGGAAACTGCAGAGCCGAGAGCTACTCCACGCTCCAGGTTGGCTGTAATGTAGGTAACCCTTTGGTTATTGATACGGTTGATAGAAACCGGCGTTCGGGTAAACTCCTGGGTAGTTAGTGCCGAAACCGGAATGATATTGCCATCTGCACTGCGGATTGAAATCTGATCAAGGTCCAGGATGGAAAGTCTGTCCTCGGGTTGCAACCGAACCGTTATGGGCCACTCTTCTGCATCCACCCGAAACACGCCGGCCCGTGTACCACCTACACTGGTCTGGATAGCCCGGGCGACGTCACTAACTCCAATGCCAAGCCGGGATATTTTTTCACGGTCAAACCGGATATCCTGTTGTGGAGTTCCCTCTCTGCGATCGGTGTCAACGTCTTCAATACCGGGCAGGCGTTCAAGGACTGGAATAAGCTGACGGGATACTTCTGCGGCTGTTTCGAGATTGTTCCCCCGAAGCTGAATCTGGAGGGATTCTCCGGAGTCATCGTCGCCACCACCACCGCCACCAAAAACTCTTCGTAAAACCCAAAGGCCGGATCGGGCAGAAACATGAATATCCGCTCCCGGAATCGAACCCTGAACCTTTCTCCGGAGTTCATCGGCAATTTCTCCGCTTGATATCCTGCGCTGTTCGGGAGGCCGGAGGGTCAGTTCTATCCGGCCGTTTTCATTACGAACTTCCCGTGTATAGTAAAGTACCTCTTCTTCAGGGACGATGGCCCGTACCTGCCGGTCCAGCTCATCCAGATATTCATTAACTACGGCAATGTTGGTGCCGTCAGCCATTCGCATGACTACACGTACTTCATCGGCATCAACTTCAGGCGTCAGCTCGTAAGGAATCATTCGGAAACCAAAAATGGCAGCCCCGAACATAAGCAGGACAACAGTAGTAATCAGCAGCTTTTTATGTAAGGCTTTTTCAAGAAGATGGGCGTACGCATTTTCTAATCGCTCAAAGAAACGCTGGTGGCGCGTCCGTTTTTCTGGATCCGGAGCATCGGGTGAAACAGAGAGTATTTTGCTGCCCATGACAGGTACCAGGGTCAGGGCAACCAGAAGGGAGCAAAGAAGAGCAAAGACAACGACAATGGCCAGTTCCTGGAAAAGCAAACCGGTGATGGTTTGCATAAATACAACCGGAAGAAAGATTACAGAGGTGGTCAGTGTAGATGCGATAATGGCTCCGGAAACCTGACGGGTACCGGTTAGTGCGCTTTCTTTTTTAGATTTTCCGTTTTGCCTTTGTCGTACAATATTTTCCAGAACAACAATCGAGTTGTCCACGATAAGACCTACGCCAAGGGCAAGGCCTCCGAAACTCATTTGATTCAGTGTCAGGCCGCCGAAATAAAGCAGTGCAAACGTAGCAATGATGGAAATCGGTATCGATATTCCGATTATGAGTGTGGTTGATCCGTTACGCAGAAAGGAAAAAAGTATGATGATGGCAAGAATACCACCCCACAGAGCAGCATTGCGGACATTATCGATGGAAGATTGGATAAAATCACTTTGATCACTGATGATGCGCAACTCCAGATCCGAGCGCATGCGGTTAATACGGTCCACTTCCTGCCGGATGTGCTCAGATACAGCTACCGTATTGGCGCCCGTTTGCTTGCGGATTCCAAAACGAATGGTGGGCCGGTCATCGATTTCAATATATCTCCATATGTCCTGGTAACCTTCTCTCACATGAGCGACATCGCCCACACGAACAGGTGCACCATCAACAGTGGTTATAATCGTGTGCGATACATCTTCCACCGTTTCAAACTGACCAAACGAACGAACATATAAATCACTCAGTCCATCCTTAACATTACCACCGGGCAGAGTAACATTTTCTCTGCCCAAAGCTTGTACCACATCCATTGCGGTTAACTGGCTCGAAACCAGCCTGTCCCGGATCAGGTCTACCTGAATTTCCTTGTTAATTCCACCCCAAACATCAATCGAACCGACTCCCTGAATTTGTTCAAAGTTTTTGGTGATGTCTCTTTCCAAAATTCGAGTCAAATCAGACAACTCTCTGTTGGATCGGGCTCCTATGATTACAATAGGTGCATCATTAGGATCAAACTTCCATATTCTTGGTGGATCTGCGTCTTCAGGCAGGTTGTTCCGAAGGCGGTCGAGTGCCGCACGAACATCATTTGTGGCTTCGTCAATGTTGGTTCCTTGTGAAAAATTGAGGGTAACCCAGCTTCTTCCTTCCGAGGAGTTTGACGAAACCCGTTCAATATTGGCAATTCCTGCCAGGGCATTTTCGACTTGTTCTGTAACAAGGAGTTCCATTTCTTCCGGCCCGACATTACTGTACCCGACAGCTACCGTTAGCTGGGGATATTCAATGGGGGGAAGCAAATCGATCGGTAAATATCTGAATCCTATAGTTCCAAGTGTTATGATGATTAAAAAAACCATCATAACAGTAACAGGGCGTCCAACGGATCGATCAGTTAAAGACATGTGTAGTAGAAATTAAAGAGAGGTTCAGAGGTATTCAGACACCGGTGCCGTTCATTGCGGCCTGATCTGCGAGCTTCTTCTGGATCATTTCGAATAAGTCCCGGCTGTGTAACTCCTGCAGATTGATGATGTGATCCCATTCTACGGGGCGGACAAATGCCTGCTCGGAGCCACGTAAAAGGAGGTTTTGGCCCAGACTTACTACCCAGCTGTCATTAGGAATACCTGAAACACCGGTAATCATCCGTCCTTTGGCTTCCGTTGTCACCGGAACAAAAGTAACATCCACCGGCCCCAGAAGACCTGTGTCCGGAGTCTCTCCGTCAAACTGTAATTCAGATCCGGCCGGTGAGGCAAGAAAAACACCTTCCGTTCTTTGGGTTGGATGATAAAAGAGTGCGTTATTAGGGATTAAAACAGCTTGTTCACTTTCTCCGTAATGTATGGCAATGTTGACAAACATCCCGGGCCTCAACAGTCGTTCTGTATTATCAATTTCAATTTCTGCCGTGGTTGTGTGCGTAACAGGGTTCAAGAAGGGAGAAATCCGGGTTACCTGGCTTTCGACTACACCATCATTTCCACTGGAAGAAACAATAGCGGTTTGCCCGATGTTAATGTAGGAGGTCATGGATTCTGTAAGAACCACTTCCACTTTGATTCTTGTGGGATCACCAATCTGAAATAAACGCCGGCTGTTGTTGGCCTGCTGCCCGACTTCGGCATTACGCAGGCCAACGAGGCCGTCAATAGGAGCTCTGATGGTGGTATGTTCCAATTCCGTTTTTCGTTCTTCTATTACCGAAAGAGCCTGATTTAACTGAGCCTCCTGTAATTCAAGGTTTGCTCTGGCTGCTTCGGCATCGGCCTCGATGCGCTCCAGTTCTGATGCGGTTTCCATCTGCCGGTCGTAGAGCCGTTTAATCCGTTCCTGTTGAAGGACTACCCGATTGAGATCGGCTTCCGCCTGACGGACACGAGCCCGGGCGATCTGATAACCCGCTTCGGCCTGACGCAGTCTTTCCTTTGCTTCCGTATCACGAAGCCGGACAAGAATATCTCCCTTTTGTACATGGTCGCCGTTCTGAGCCAGGACTTCAACAATTGGTGCCGATATTTCAGGATAAATATCGGTTTGATTATGAGCCGTAACAATTCCGGTCATTCGTTCTTCCAAAGGCAGAGAACCGGTGATTACTTTAACGGCTTCGACCGTAGGGGCACGATTCATTCCCTGGCGCCCGGCCTGGTTTTCTCCGGAATCACCGGAGCATGAAACAAGCCACAGTGTGAATGAGCTGAATAGTATGGAAAATAGAAAAGTACGCATGTTTGTTTAACAGAAGTAATCGGGAAAAAAGTTTAGTTTATTCTTTATGTTTAGATGTTCATTTGCCTTTGGATTGAAGTAAAGTACACACTTCGTCCAGAGAACTAGCCTAAAGTCCTAATAGGTTAAACGCATAACAAGGGATTTCGTTTAACCGGATATGTAAAAGGATATTAAATG
>JASCXY010000099.1 GCA_030012235.1 Balneolaceae bacterium ANBcel3
GGTGATAACGCTCCTGAGTTTGTCGAAGATGTGATAAGCGAAATCATCGCAGGAAATGGAGATGACCTGCCGGTGAGTGCGTTTCCGGTGGATGGAACCTATCCGGTCGGAACCGCTTGCTATGAAAAAAGAAACATCGCACAGGATATTCCGGTACTCGATCCCGATGTCTGTATCCAGTGTGGTAAGTGTGCGATGGTCTGCCCGCATTCTGTAATCCGAATTAAAGCCTTTGACGAAAAACTTCTCAAAGATGCACCGCCAACGTTCAAGACCATGAAAGCCAAAGGCAAGGAGTGGGAAGACGGAACGGTGGTCAGTATTCAGGTCTCCCCGGATGATTGTACCGGATGTGAACTTTGTGTGGTAGTATGTCCGGCCAAAAATAAAAAGGAAGTAGGCCGAAAAGCACTGAATATGGATAAAATCGAACCTCATCTCGAAAATGAGCGTGAAAACTGGGACTTCTTCCTTACCATCCCCGAAGTGGATCGTTCTCTGGTGAAAGCCGGAACGGTTAAGGGTTCGCAATTTCTGGAACCATTGTTTGAGTTTTCCGGAGCATGTTCGGGTTGTGGTGAAACACCCTATGTGAAGCTGATTACTCAGCTTTATGGCGACCGCATGATTATTGCCAATGCAACGGGCTGTTCTTCGATTTATGGAGGAAATCTTCCAACAACGCCTTATACAACGAACGAGCACGGACTCGGCCCGGCATGGTCCAATTCACTTTTTGAGGATAATGCTGAGTTTGGCCTTGGTTTCCGCCTGACCATCGATAAGCAGGCAGAACAGGCGCAACGATTATTGGCCGAAATGAACGGCTCTGTACCAGAGGATCTGAAGAATGCTATTTTGAAGGCAGATCAATCAGACGAACCCGGCATCTTTGAGCAGCGTGAACGAGTAGCCGAACTGAAAAAGGTTTTGGCGTCTACTGAAGACAGTGGTTCGGTGAAGCAACTCAGAAGTCTTGCAGATTATCTTGTGAAAAAGAGTGTCTGGATATTTGGCGGTGACGGCTGGGCCTATGATATCGGTTATGGCGGACTTGATCATGTGCTTGCGTCAGGCAAGAATGTGAATATCCTTGTTATGGATACAGAGGTCTATTCTAATACCGGAGGGCAGCGCTCAAAAGCAACTCCTCTCGGTTCGGTGGCTAAATTTGCTGCTGCCGGTAAAGAGACCACCAAAAAGGATCTGGGCTTGCTGGCTGTATCCGGTGGCAGTGCCTATGTCGCCCGTATAGCCATGGGAGCCAACGATACACAAACCATACGTGCCATCATGGAAGCTGAGGCGTACCCGGGTCCATCGGTTATTATCGCCTACAGTCACTGTATTGCTCATGGGTATAACATGAAATACGGATTGGATCAGCAAAAAGCAGCGGTAGAATCCGGATACTGGCCGTTATTCCGCTTTAACCCGATGATGGTCAAAGAAGGTAAAAATCCGTTCTCTCTGGACTCAAAAGCACCAAAGGTGGCGTTTAAGGATTATGCCTATAATGAAATGCGCTATCTCATGCTCTCTAAATCGCATCCTGAAGTGGCTGCCGCGTATATGGAACAGGCACAGGAAGATGTGAATGAGCGATGGAGGCAATACGTGGAAATGGAAAAGTTGTACGAACCTGTTTCCAAAGAATCCTGATAGCTTTTTAAGCCGGAGAGAGCCGTTACGGGTATCTCTCCGGCCTTATTTTGCATCAAATCAAGGCATTAACACATTATTTAAAAATCCAACACTATGAATCTTGAAACCAACTATTTAGGGCTTAAGCTGTCCAATCCCCTGGTTCCTTCCGCATCCCCTTTGAGCAGCGACGTCAGTATGGCTAAAAAGCTGGAAGATGCAGGCGCTTCAGCCCTGGTGATGTATTCCTTGTTTGAAGAACAGATTGCCAACGAAAGTAAGGCACTGGATCATTTTATGAATATCAACTCGGAAAGCTATGCCGAAGCACTTAGTTATTTTCCGGAGCCGGAAGAATACCACAATCTTGAGGCCGAAGAGTATTTGAATCAGATCAGAAAACTCAAAGAAAGCCTCGATATTCCGGTCATCGCCAGCCTTAACGGGATTTCACAGGGTGGATGGATTGAATACGCAAAAAAAATGCAGGATGCTGGTGCAGATGCTCTTGAGCTCAACGTTTATTATGTGGCGGCGAATCCGGATATGACCTCTGAGCAGGTTGAAAACATGTATATTGACGATCTTAAGAGCGTAGTCGGGTCCGTCGATATTCCGGTATCCATGAAACTGGGCCCTTATTTCAGTGCTTTTGCCAATATGGCCACCCGGCTGGAAGGGGCCGGTGCCAAAGGCCTTGTACTCTTTAACCGGTTTTATCAACCGGATATTAATCTTGAAGAAAAAGAAGTAGAGCCAAGTCTTGAATTAAGCAACTCCTTTGAGAAAAGGCTTCCGCTTCGCTGGATCGCTATGCTTCGACCGCATCTGAAAAGTAGTTTGGCTGCAACGACCGGCATCCATTCAGCACAGGATGTGATAAAAATGGTGATGGCCGGAGCCGATGTGGCGATGATGGCATCGGCATTACTGCGTGAAGGGCCGGCAAAACTGACATCCATCAGAAATGAAATGGTTCAATGGATGCAGGAAAACGAATATGAGTCCGTTGAGGAGCTAAAAGGATGTATGAGTTCGGCTTCTGTTGCTGATCCATCTACCTTTGAACGAGCCAATTACATACGGATACTTCAAAGTTACAAATGGGATCAGTAGTAAAAGGATCTGAATAATCCGGCTTTGCTGTATAGCGAACCGGATTCATTCCGGATGACGATCTCTGATTAAATAGTTAATAAACCGAATAAGACATGCTTGCAGAATACGGATATGTGCTGATGTTTTTAGCCATTGGCTGTGTTTTTACGGCGGTAACCCTGTTGGTAGCCGGACTGCTCCGTCCAAACAGGCCTTCTCCGGAAAAACTGATGACCTACGAATGTGGGGAAGAGCCTGTGGGTTCAGCATGGATTCAGTACAATCACCGTTTTTATGTCATCGCTCTCATGTTTCTTGTTTTTGAAGTTGAAGTTGTTCTGTTATTTCCCTGGGCAACGGTATTTCAGGACATGGGCTGGTATGCTTTCTGGGCGATGATCGTATTTGTCTCTCTGATTTTCATTGGCTTTTTGTATGAGCTTGGAAAAGGAGCATTGCAATGGGATAAACCACAGCCACAGATTCCCCGATATGTCGAAGGGGTCGGGGTTGTCCCACATCATTGGAAGCCGGAAAGCGAGGTAGCCGATGTCGTTGGCCAGCCTGCGGCGAATGTCTCCGGGAGTACTCAGGATACAGCAACCGAATAGGTTCAATTCAAACACTCACCGGGAAGACATGAAGATACAATCCGATAAAAAAAATACTTATGGGTCTTCTCGATAAAAAATATCAGGATAGCAACATCATCATCGTTTCGCTTGAAAAGGCATTGAACTGGGCAAGGAAATCATCCCTGTTTTATATGCAGTTTGGCCTCGCTTGTTGTGCCATAGAAATGATGGCTGCAGCGGCATCAAGATATGACCTGGACCGGTTTGGAGTGATACCCAGATCATCCCCAAGGCAGGCAGATGTGATGATTGTTGCCGGAACGGTGACCATGAAAATGGCGCCCAGAATCAAGAGGTTGTATGAACAAATGGCGGAGCCGCGCTATGTCATCAGTATGGGATCGTGTTCCAATTGCGGCGGCCCGTACTGGGAGCATGGGTATCATGTCCTGAAAGGCGTGGATCGCATCATCCCCGTAGATGTATATGTTCCGGGATGTCCGCCCCGTCCGGAAGCGTTGCTCCAGGGTTTTTTACATCTGCAGGATAAAATAATGAATGAAAGCCTCTCAGAAGGCGGGCAAAGTACACCTGTCGTTGTGGAAGCTGATAAAGATGGAAACATCTCCGTCAAGAATGCAGACGAGACAGATACGCATCAAAATGCAGATATTAAGTTTCCGCAACAGGATGCAAAACAAAAACCGGCCGGATAATCAGGGCCTTTTGTTAATCAGAAACAGGAATGAAAACACTGAATGACATTTTTGATCAAATAACCGAAGCCTTCGGAGAAGAGGATTTTGAACTATCGGAACAGGATGCAGGTGACTCCTGGATAACTGTAATGCCTCACCGTATACATGAAGTTGCTAAATATCTTAGAGATGAACAGGGGCTTCGTTTCGACAGTCTGATGTGCCTCAGTGGGGTCCATTATTCCAAAGAGGAAATGCTGGGCGTGACCTACCACCTATATTCTACAGAATTCAGGCACAGGCTGACCTTAAAAGTGATTATGCCTCAGGATGACGCACGTCTTCCATCGGTCGAACAGATCTGGAAGACAGCCGACTGGCATGAGCGGGAAGCGTATGATATGCTTGGAATTGTTTTTGAAGGCCATCCGGATATGCGAAGAATATTATGTCCGGATGATTGGGAAGGACATCCGCTCCGGAAAGATTATAAAGAACAGGAACAGTACCAGAATATGAAAGTTCCTTATTAGGAATTCTTTTTGTGACCGCAAGCTAAAGAATACATGAGTATGTTTAAAGAAAAAGGGCCGGATGTAACATTTTCTCAACCTGTAGAAGAGGCTGACGGGCTGAAAACCCAGGAAATGATTATTAATATGGGCCCTCAGCATCCGTCAACGCATGGTGTATTGCGCGTTGAGCTGACACTCGATGGAGAAATTGTCACCCGTGCCGTACCGCACATTGGATATCTGCATCGTTGTTTCGAAAAGCATTGCGAAGCAATGAATGAATATCCGAAGGTCATTCCGTATGTAGACCGAATGGACTATGTTGCAGCGATGAATAATGAGCATGGGTTTGCTATTGCCATGGAGCAGCTGATGGAAATCGAGCTGAATGATCGTGTAGAGCATATCCGTGTAATCATGGCTGAACTTCAGCGCATCGCCAGCCATCTTCTTGCTGTCGGAACCTTTGGCCTGGATATCGGGGCCTTTACCCCCTTCTTGTATTGCTTTTCTGAGCGGGAAAAAATTCTCGATATTTTTGAAAAAGCAAGCGGTGCCCGGCTCCTTTATAATTATATCTGGATTGGCGGCCTGATGAACGATGTTCCGGATGATTTTAAAACGGACGTTTCTTCATTTGTTAAGACTTTCCGCCCAAAAATAAAAGAGCTGAACGACCTGCTATCGAACAATAAAATATTTTTAGTTCGGACCGCAAATGTTGGGGTTCTCCCCGAAAAGGTGGCCATAAACTATGGGATATCGGGACCAAGTCTCAGAGGATCCGGAGTAAAATGGGATCTTCGTCGTGATGATCCATACTCCATCTATGACCGGTTTGAATTTGACGTTGTAGTCGGAAAAGGAGAAGTGGGAACCCTCGGTGATTGCTGGGATCGCTATATTGTGCGGGTTCGAGAAATGGAAGAAAGCCTGAAGATCATTGAACAGGCACTGGAATCGATGCCGGATGAAGGAGATGTACATGAATCCATACCCAAAAAAATTCGTCCACCGGCCGGCGAAATATATAGTCGTACAGAAACCCCCCGCGGAGAACTTGGTTATTACGTTATTAGCGACAAGTCCACTTCTCCATACAGGGTGAAAGCCCGGGCACCAAGTTTTGTAAACCTGAGTGTCCTTCCTGCTATTTCAGTCGGTGCTATGATTGCCGATATGGTAGCCATCATTGGTAGTATTGATATTGTTCTCGGCGAAGTAGATCGCTAAAGTTCTGCTTCCCCCCAAATAAAAAAGTATATGCAGCAATTTCTGGAAAGTTATTTACCGGCCGCACCGTTGGTGGTGCTGGTATATGCAATGATCCCTTTGATGATCATTTTGCTTTATGCACTGTTTGCCATTTGGTTCGAACGGAAAGTAGCCGGACATATTCAGGATCGGCTTGGGCCTATGCGGGTTGGCGGATGGCATGGATGGTCACAGTCTATCGCTGATTTGCTTAAAATCCTTCAAAAAGAGGATATCGTTCCGGCAAAAGCAGATCGCTTTTTGTTTAAGCTGGCTCCATTTATTGCTTTTGCGGCATCCTATGGGGCGTATGCCGTGATCCCCCTGAGCAGCGAATATATCGGAAGTATGATCGATGTGGGGGTCTTTTATTTTATTGCGATTACATCCTTGTTATCCATTAGTATTATCATGGCCGGATGGGCATCCAACAACAAGTGGTCGTTGCTTGGAGCGATGAGGACCGCCGCACAAACGGTCAGCTATGAAGTTCCAACGGTGGTTACCATCCTTTCGGTCATTGTCGTAACCGGTACGCTTAACTTAATGGAAGTGACAGAAATGCAGTCCGGAAATACCACCCTGGGTTTTCTTCCAAACTGGATTATCTTTCACAGCCCTTTTATGCTGTTGGCTTTCGTTCTCTTTTTTATAGCCGCACTGGCAGAGGCTCATCGGGTACCTTTTGACCTTCCGGAGTCTGAGTCAGAGTTGGTTGGAGGTTATCAGACGGAGTATTCCGGTATGCGTTGGGCCGTTTTTATGCTGACCGAATATGTAGATCTGCTTCTGCTGTCACTGATTGGAGTGGTACTTTTCTTTGGTGGATGGAATAGTCCGTTTGGATCCTTTATGGACGGCCCGGTTTGGGGTGTATTCTGGTCGGTTTCAAAAGCAATGGTTCTGGTGTTTGTGATGATGTGGCTTCGGTGGACGCTTCCACGGCTTCGCGTTGATCAGCTGATGAACCTGTGCTGGAAGTATCTGATTCCCATTTGTTTTGTAAATCTCATCCTTATAGCTCTTTGGGAAATGCTGTTTTAAGTTTCTGGCAAATTGAATAACTGAATTTTCTATGGTTAAATTGTTAAATAACACCTATACGACGTTTAAAACCATCTTTAACGGGATGGGCATAACGTTTCGACACTTATTCAAGCGTTCGGTTACGGTGCAATATCCTGAAGTGCGCGATGTCCTTCCGGAACGGGTTCGCCTGAAACTTCATGTGAATATAGATGATTGTATCGGTTGCCGGTTATGTGAACGGGCTTGTCCGGTGGAATGCATTACCATTGGAACCATAAAATCCACCGATGATGATGATCTGGGTGAAACCTCAACCGGACATAAAAAGCGGTTGTGGGTGAATCAGTTTGATATCGACATGGCAAAATGCTGCTATTGTGAGCTGTGTGTGCATCCGTGCCCGACGGACTGTATTACCATGGTGGAGGATTATGAATACTCGGTATATGACCGCCAGGATCTGTTGTTTGGCTTTTCTGATATGACCCCGGAGCAGGTGAACGAAGCCGAAGAGAAGTTGGCGAAAGAAGCCCTGGAAAAGAAAAAGAAAAAAGAAGCAGCAAAACTGGCCAAAAAGAAAAAGGCCGAAAGTTCGGAAAATCAACCTGCTGCGGATGAGGATGCTGAAAAAGCAGCAAAAAAAGCCGAGCGGGAAGCTAAAAGAGCCGCACGGCGTGCAGAGAAGGAGGCTGAGAAGGCCCGAAAAGAGGCTGAAGGAGGTGCATCTGACTCTGGATCAACAGGCGCTTCGGATGAGAGTCAGCCTGAAAACAGACAGGATCCCAACGAATAATCCATTGTGGAAAAGATGGATATGAGATACATTAACCAGATTTAATTTTCACTTACTGAAACGGACTATGGAGCTTTCAGCTTTCTTGTTTTATTTCTTTGCCCTTTTGATTATTGGAAGTGCCGCCATCATGGTTTTTTCCAAAAATATTGTGCATTCGGCTTTTGCGCTGATGTTTACATTGGCCGGACTGGCCGCTTTTTATGCATTACTTTATGCCGGATTTGTGGCTGTAACTCAGTTGCTGGTGTATGTGGGTGGAATTCTGGTGATTGTTCTTTTCGGGGTTATGCTCACCACCCGTGGTTATTTTGAAAAAATTAAAACCCGTACGGTTCATCTTTTGCCGGCCGCCCTGTTCTCCATGGCCATAGCCATTATTTTGATTACCGTGTTTCTTTCTACGGAGTGGATTCTGGCACCGTTGGAAGAAGAAGTGTTTACCGTTCAGGGAATAGGAGAATTACTGATGACGGACTACATGCTGCCTTTTCAGGTAGTAGGCGTTTTGCTGTTGCTGGCTATTATTGGGGCCGTTTTAATGGCAACACGTGTGGCTGGAGAAGAAGAACCTCCTTCAGCCAGCGGGTAACTATGAGTTGTATGGATTAAAATGATCGTCTGCCGGTATGGCGGATATTGTATTTAGAAACATTGAAAATTTAAAAATATGCTTATTCCAGAATGGATTGCGGAACCGGGACTTAACCACTTTCTTGTGGTTAGTGCGATCTTGTTTTCGCTCGGAATAATGGCCGTTATTTCGCGCAGAAACCTGATTATGATTTTAATGGGGGTCGAATTAATCCTGAACTCCGCGAATCTGAATATCGTCGCCTTCAGCCGTTATGGCACTCTTTCACTGGACGGACATATGATTGCATTATTTGTGATTATTATTGCTGCAGCAGAGGCGGCTGTAGCTCTGGCTATAGCATTGAACATTTATAATCGCTTTGGCTCTGTAGATGTTCAGCAGGTCAGTGATTTGAAGAACTAAGCAGAATATGAATATGGACACTATGATTGTTTATGCACTAACCGCCTTTTTTCTTCCGCTGGCTGGGTTCTTGCTGCTGATTTTTTTCGGAAAACGGTTGCCTCGTCAGGGGGACTGGCTGGGAACGTTATTGGTTTCTGCCTCCCTGCTATTATCATTGATGATTTTGTTCGGCAGGCCGTCGGGGGATGAAGCGCTGACAGCCACCTGGACCTGGGCGGTATTTGGCGGGATACCGGGAATGGATACGGTTGTAGTCGAACTTGGGATTATGATTGATACGCTGTCTTCAATCATGTTGGTTGTAGTGACTCTAATCAGTACGCTGGTTCATTTCTTTTCGATGGGGTATCTCAAAGGGGATATCCGATACTCCCGATACTTTGCCTATTTAGGTATTTTTACGTTTTCTATGCTTGGGATTGTTCTTACACACAATCTCCTTATGATGTATATCTTCTGGGAACTGGTGGGCCTAAGCTCCTATCTGCTCATCGGGCACTGGTATGAAAAAAAGTCGGCTTCTAATGCCGCGATGAAAGCCTTTATTGTAAACAGAGTGGGTGATGCCGGTATGTTTATCGGGATCATGATCGTCTTCGTGAATTTTTCAACGTTTTCTTTTGACGGTATCTTTGGTGCCGTTGCCTCCGGAGACCTCCCGTTTCAAAGCCAGGCATGGCTGACGGCGGCCGGTGTTCTGATCTTCTGCGGAGCCATTGGTAAATCGGCTCAGTTCCCGCTTCATGTATGGTTGCCCGATGCTATGGAAGGACCGACTCCGGTCAGTGCATTGATTCATGCGGCTACCATGGTTGCCGCCGGAGTGTTTCTTGTAGCACGTTTGTTCCCGCTCTTTACGGCCGATGCTCTTCTGATTATCGCCTATGTAGGTGCCTTTACGGCTCTTCTGGCGGCCAGTATCGCTATTACCCAAAACGATATTAAAAAAGTACTGGCCTGGTCAACGATCTCTCAGCTTGGGTACATGGTGATGGCCCTGGGGGCGGGAGCCTTTGCTGCCGGGTTCATGCACCTGGTTACTCATGCGGCGTTCAAAGCCGGTTTATTTCTTGGCTCGGGTGCGGTTATTTACGCTATGCACGAGGCTCTTCACAAGCAACATGACCATCATACGGATCCCCAGGATATTAGAAACATGGGAGGGTTGAAAAGCAAGTTACCCGTCACATACTTTACTTTCCTTCTGTTTACGCTGGCTATTTCCGGAGTTCCGTTTACTTCCGGTTTCCTGAGCAAGGATGAAATTTTAGCCGGAACACTGGCATTCAGTACGTTAAACGGCCATTACCTGCTTCCGGTTATTGCCTTTATCGTAGCGGGTATGACCGCCTTCTATATGTTCAGGCTGCTTATTTTGACCTTCCACGGAAAACCAGCCGATGAAAAAAGGCTGAGTCTGATGGAGGAGGTTCCCTATGTTATGACGATTCC